>CALJDF010000195.1 GCA_938023835.1 uncultured Alphaproteobacteria bacterium | reverse complement strand
GTATTGATCGCAATCACCGGCTTCTTCAGCCAACGCTCCGCCGTGGCGGCAAGCCGGGCCATCGCGAGATTCGTGCCGGCCTGAATGATGGCATCGACGTCGTCGCCGTCGACCTCACGGATGGCATCTCGCAGCTCATCTTCGCTGAAATGCGCAATCTTCACCGGGCTCTTGGCCTTGAGCCCCTTGATGCGCACGACATCAAAGCCGCATTCCTCGAAGAACCGCACGACGTTCTTGTCGCCCACGGGCTGATACGGCGTTACCACCGCGATCTTCTTCGCGCCGTAGACCTTGAGCGCGGCTTGGCTCGATTCAGAGCCCATCGTCACCCCAACGCCGGAGATCTTCTCGATGTGCTTCTTCAATACCTTGGAGGCCTCCAGGCCGTCCCAAAAAGTCTCGGCCGAAATGCCCATCACGATATGGCCGGGATGGCAGGTCATCGGGCGGTCGATCGCGGCGACCTGCGCCTCGGCAATCTCCTCAACCAGCTTGTTGAAGTCATCGTCGTTGTTGATCGGGTTGTCGGGCACGTGGATGCGCGACATATGGTTGGTGATCCCCGCCGGCGCCATGGCGTCAAACTCGGGCTGCACCGAGGTATTGGTCGAGGGCGCGATCACCCCGAATTTCATGCGATAGCCAAGTGAATCAGGCATCCCGCCCTCCCCATCATATTGTGACAACGTGGCGCGCAGCGTCCTCGTTGCAGGCCCCCCCAGCCATGATCTGGGTCAAGCCCCGCAGCATAACAAGCGCCCTTTGGGCCATATGGGCAGGCTGGTTTTGTTGCACTACACTGGCCACTATTCCGCACCAGACGCGGGCAAGACGGGCCTCAAGGCCCTCCACATAGGGAGAGCACCACACATGAAAGTTTCCAAGTTCCTCATGGCCACCGCCGCGGCGACGCTGATTGCCGGGTCGGCCATGGCCCAAACCGTCGGCATCGGCACCACCAAGGGTGGCGCCACCGCGCAGGTTTCGGCCGGCATCTCGCAAATCGTCACCGAACATGCCGGTTTGCGCATGCTGCCGCAGCCCATGGGCGGCACGCAGCAATACATCCCGATGGTCAACAACGGCGAGCTTGAATTCGGCATCGCCAACATGATGCAAACCATCATGGCCTATTCCGGTACCGGTCTCTCCGAAGGCCAAAAGTTCGACAACCTGCGGCTCGTCGCCACCATGATGCAGTTCCGCGTCGGCCTGATCGTGCGCGCCGATTCAGATATTCACACGATCAAGGATCTTCAGGGCAAACGTCTGCCCTCGGGCTACACCTCGTCGCCGTTGTTCCTCGCCATCCTCGATGGGATGCTCGCCAACGGCGGCCTGACCTTTGACGATGTCGTTGGCGTACCGGTCACCGGCCTCGTGCCCGGCATCAATGCATTCAAAGAGGGCAAGATCGACGCCGTGATCGGGTCCGTCGGCGCCGGTTTCGTGAACGACGCCGCAGCGGCCGTCGGCGGCATCCGATTCCTGCCGTTCGATTCCTCACCCGCAATGGCCAAAGCGTTCTCCGACAAGGCGCCGCGGACCTACATCTCGGAGGTTGCCCCCGGCCCGACCGGCATCGAGAAGCCCACGCCGGTCATGTTCTTCGATTACATGCTGTGGGCCGGCAAAGACGTCTCCGACGACGACGTCTACAAGGTCGCCAAGGCGATGTACGAAAACGAAGACCAACTCCACGGTCTCAGCCCGCTGTGGTCGACGCATAAGTCCGCCAACATGGGCAAGAACCAAGACATGCCGTACCACCCCGGCGCGATGAAGTTCTACAAAGAAGTCGGCGCCTGGCCCGGCTCCTGACCGACACGAACCGAAACGAAACGCCCAGCCCCTTGTGCTGGGCGTTTCACTTTGCGCTGAACATCGCCACGGCATGAGGCGAGATGTCTAACTTCCTCACCGGCAACGTCAAACCGATCTTCGGGACGATTCTGACGCTGGTCGCGCTCGGGCTTGCGGGCGACGTGCCGTTCTACCTCGATGTCGCGATCTTCGACCAACAAGCCCTCGGCATCGTTCTCGGGCTTGGCTTGGCGATCGTCTTCATCGCTGTTCCGGCGCGGGGCAACGCAACGCCCGACCGAAAAGTGCCGATCTACGACGCGCTGTTCGCCCTGCTGGCAACCGTTGCCGGCATCTACTTCGCGGTCCGCTATCCCGTCCTCACCAACGAATTCTATTACCGTCAAACCGAAACCTTCATCGTCGGCATTATTTTTATTCCGCTGGTGGTCGAGGCGCTGCGCCGCACCGCCGGGCTCGGTCTTGTTACGATCCTTGCCGTGTTTTTGTTCTACGGCCTGTTTGCCGATTTGGTGCCGGGCCAACTCGAGGGCCGTGCGCAAGCCTTCCCCAATCTGGTCTCCTACCTCGGGGTCGACCTCAACGCGCTGTTCGGACTGCCGCTGGTCATCATCACCAGCATCGTCATCGGCTTCATCTTCCTGGGCCAACTCCTGCTGCGCAGCGGCGGGTCGGAGTGGTTTACCGACCTCGCCATCGGCCTAACCGGACGCTCGCGCGGCGGCTCCGCCAAGATCGCCATCGTTGCCTCCGGGCTGTTCGGCTCGATCTCGGGCAGTGCGGTCTCCAACGTGGCCTCGACCGGTGTCTTGACCATCCCCTTGATGCGCCGCGGCGGCTACTCTCCCCAAGCCGCCGGCGCCTTCGAGGCCGTCGCCTCCACGGGCGGCCAAATCATGCCGCCGATCATGGGCGCCGCCGCCTTCTTGATGTCGGAGCGCCTCGCCATCGGCTATTCCGAGGTCGTGATCGCGGCGCTGCTGCCGGCGCTGTTGTACTACGTCGCCGTGTTCATCCAGGCCGACGTCGAAGCTGCACGGCGCAAGATCCCGCCGATCCCGCGCGATCAAATGCGTCCCCTCGGCAAAGTCTTGCGCGAAGGTTGGTTCTTCGCGCTGCCCTTCGCCATTCTCGTCATCGCCCTGTTTTGGCTTAACCGTCGACCTGAAACGGCGGCGCTTTGGGCCGCGGCTGCGGTCGTCGTGGTGTCGTTGGTGTTCGGCTACAAAGGCCGCCGCATCAATTGGCGCGACATCCTTCTCAGCCTTTCCACCACCGGCGCCATTGCCGTCGACATCATCGTCATCGGCGCAATGGCCGGGCTCTTGATCGGCGTCATCGAGATCACCGGGCTCTCCTTCGGGCTGACGTTCCTGCTCGTCCAAGTGGGTCAGGGCAGCTTGTTCTTGTTGCTCGTGCTGACGGCGATCGTCTCGATCGTGCTCGGGATGGGGATGCCGACCACGGCGATCTATTTGATCGTCGCCACCCTCGCCGCCCCGCCGTTGCGCCAACTCGGTATCGATCCGATTGCCGCCGACATGTTCGTTCTCTACTACGGCCTCTTGTCGATGATCACCCCGCCGGTTGCGATCGCAGCCTTTACCGCGGCCAATCTCGCCGGCGCCAGACCGATGAAGACCGCCCTACTCGCCTGCCGCTATGGGTGGCCCGCCTTTGTGTTGCCGTTCCTATTCGTGCTCTCGCCTAGCCTCTTGATGCAGGGCAATGTCTTGGAGGTCGCCCAAGCCGTCGTCACCGCCGTCGCCGGTGTGTGGCTGGCCTCAGCCGGTCTGGGCGGTTATTTGCGTGGCCAGCTTGATCTTGTCGGCCGGGGTGCCTTCCTCATTGCCGGGCTCGCGCTATTGATCCCGGCGGAAGGCTTTGATGGCGCGGGTTGGCTGGAACTCGGTGGGGTCGTCCTCGCGGTTGCCGCCCTTTTGCGCCAAGTCATGGTCGCACGCGACCAACCCGCCTAATTCATTGGTGCCGTACCACGCCGGGAGTCTTCAATGAGCATTGTCGATCGCCTCAAGATCGCCGACCGCAAGTGCCCGCATCCGATGCTGGCCCAAGCCAACCACGACGAACTCGCGCACGAGCAATACGCACTCAGCCTCAAGCTGGCCCTGGGTCGCACCTTCGCGCCCGGCAACCGCAAGGTGTTCGAGGAAAAAGCCGCACCAGCCTTCGCCAAACAGCACGGCCACCCGCCCGCCACAGTTCACGACGTGCGCGATGCAATGAAAGATCAGCCATACCACCAACTCGTATCCGCGCTACAGGTTGCGGCGCAACGCATCATGTGGGATGCCGTCGGCATCAGTATCGAACGCGAATTGCCGCGCCTCGAAGAGACTGCAGGGCAGAGCCGCCAAAGCAATCGCAAACGCGGCTCCTTGATGCTCAATCCCGACGTCGCCATGCCCGCCTATATCGGCCACATCGACATCCACCTTCATCCCAACGGCTACGAGGAAAACGCCCACGACGACGATGTCCTGGCGGGTGCGCTGTACGAAAGCGGCGGCAATCTTTACTCGCGCGGCGTCGCCATCGGCAAGCACGACAGCAAGGCGGCTTGCATGATCGGCTTCCTCGAAGAAACCTATCCCGACCTCAAGCCCAAACGCATCATAGATCTCGGCTGCTCGGCCGGTAGCGCCACCGTGCCCTTTGCCGAAGCCTGGCCCGCCGCCGAGGTCACCGGCATCGACATTGGCGGCGGCATGTTACGCTATGCCCATGCCCGCGCCGAGGCGTTGGGTTTTCCGGTGCACTTCGAACAAATGAACACGACCCAGACGCGCTTCCCCGACAACCACTTCGATCTCGTCGTGTCGCACAACCTGTTCCACGAACTCACCGCCGCCGACAACGAAGGCGCGCTCAAGGAGTGTTTCCGGATCGTGAAGCCCGGCGGGGTCGTCGCCCACCTCGACCTGCCCTTCAAGAACGCCGAGAAAGACCTGTTCGAGCAATACCAAGGCGACTTCCAAACCCTCAACAACGCCGAACCGTGTTGGCGGGTCTACACCAACATGGACCATGCCGCCGCGCTGGCGCGGGCCGGGTTCGCCAGGGACCGCATCACCACCACCTATCGCGCCCGCAAAGACGGTCCCGGCGCCTGGCTGATCTTCGCCGCACAGAAGTAGGGAGTCGGGTCGCCGCTGGTCGCCCGCCGCCCCAGTCCCTAGAGTGGGCGCGCGGAGGACACAGCCATGGCTAGACCCAACGGACAGATCATCATCGACGCGGACTCGCACGTCGAAGAAGCCGACGATGTGTGAAACCATCTCGACCCGGCCTATGGCCACCGTCGCCCGGTCATCGTGCAGCACACCGGCCTGCCCGGCCCCTATGCGCAAGACGCCTATTGGCTGATCGACGGCCAGATGTTCCCGCGTCCCTACGGCTATGGCCCGCTGATCTACGGCACCCCGGTCAGCTCCAAATTTGCCAAGTCGAAAAAGTTCTCGATCGAAAGCCAGACCATGGTGCCGCCCTCGGCGCGCATCGCCGACATGGACAAACTCGGCATCGACATCCAGGTGCTGTTCCCCACTATCTTCCTCGACATGCTGTCGCTCGACATGCAGTTCGAGGCTGCGTTAATGGAGAGCTACAACACATGGGCCGCCGAAACCTGCGCGGCTTATCCCGACCGGCTCAAAATTGCCGCCCCCATCCCGGTGCGCAGCCCGGAACTGGCGATCAAGGAACTTCGCCGGGTCAAGAAACTCGGCGCCGCCGCCATGCTGGTTAACGGTAGCGCCGGCGAGCAATTCCTGCACGAACCGCAATTCGATTCGATTTGGACCGAGGCCGAAGCCCTCGACATGCCGGTGGCCATGTACGTCGGCTGGAACATGCCCTCGATCCACAAAAAGATGGACACCATCTTCGCTTCGGCGACCTTCGTCGCCGTGCCGATGATGTTCGGCCTGTTCAGCATGATCGGCGGCGGCATCCTCGACCGCCACCCCAAACTCCGTGTCGGCTTTTTCGAAGCGGGCGCCGACTGGCTGCCCTACTTGGTGCCCCGCATGGAGCGCTATTGGGAGGTCTATTCCTCCAAATCCTGGCCCGGCACGCCCAAGCGCAATCCCGCGGATTGGCTTGCCAACGGCAACATCTATTTCGCCTGCGAAGGCGACGAACGCTACTTGCCGGATGTCGCCGAATTGCTCGGTGAGGATCACCTCATGACCTCGGCCGACCTCCCCCACGAAGAAGCCCTCGAAAATTCCATCGCCGAAATCGAAGAACGCCCCGACATCTCCGACACCCTCAAGCGTAAGATCCTCGAAGAGAAACCCAGGCGGTTCTTCGGGTTCTAATTCGCGTACTCGCCCAACTTGGCCGCCGGCACGAAATCCAGCTTGCCGCAAAAATTAATGTAGGCCAGCGCGCCCGACGCGCTCTTAGGGCAGGATTGCACCGTCAGGGGCGGTTTGAAGAGGTAGGCGCCGGCGCTATAGACATCGCCGCCGTCGTTTTCCATCGCCCCTTCCAGCACGAATAGCTCTTCGTACACGGTGTGGAAATGATCGCCGTGCGGGCTTTGCCAGCCCGGCATAAAGCGCACCAGCATCGAGCCCTCGCCGGTTTCGGGGTGCTTGCTTAGCAAGCACCGTTGCAGCGTAACCGCCCCCGAATCGTCTTTCACATCGACCCATGCCCAGGCCTCGGGGTCGGCCAGCACCGTCACGCCGCGTGGGTCTTGCGCGCCGGTCAACGAATAGGGCGTCTCGCCCTCGGCCTCGGGGTGCAAACAGAAATCGAGTTCCTTGCTACAACGCGACAGAAACCACGCCTCGTCGTCGATCCGGCTGCGAAAGCCGTGCACGGTCTCGGCGGGATGAAAGCAATAGGACTTCGGCCCCAAACAGTTCTTACCGTCGAACGTAAAGGTGCCTTTGATCACCAACAATTCTTCGTCCATGTGGTGATAGTGCGCGCAGTGCGGCGGTTTGTAGCCGCGCTTGGGATCGATGCATTGAAACGCCGTCCGCGTGCCATTCTCGGGATCGTAACTCAGCGGTTTGGTGTAGAGCCCTGGGGTGTCGGTGTCCTGCCAGGACATCGCGTTGGTATCGATAAACGTATAGGGGCGCATCGCTTCCTCCCTTAGTCGACGATCGCCGGCACCCAATTTTCCCAAACGATGCTGCCGAACCGCAAATCCCAACTGACGTGGATCATCCAACCACGCCAGGTCGGTTTGGGGTCGAGCTTCCAGACATCGGAAATACTTTGGCCCGGCATTTCGCAAAAGGCGCGGCCGCGCCATATCGAATGCGCCTTGAACGACCCGGTCAGCGCCTGCTTGATCACTTGCTTCAGTGCGGGCTTACCCTCCTCGGGCATCTGCACCTTGCGCACCGAGAACCACGCGCCACCGAAGGGCAACTCGCTCACTTCAGCGGGCTTTTCCAGCGTGACCGAGGCCCGCATCAATGTTTCGCCGCGTCGCGTGATCACCGCCGAGGTCGAACTGCCCATGATCTGCAATTCGTTGTGGTCGCAGATCATCTTGGGTCGGCCCGAGACCTCGCGGGCCGCGATCATCGCTTCGTCGGTCGACATCCAAATTTAGGGCGTAAAGCTGCCGATCTCGTCGCCGAGCCGCACCTTCAACACCTCCATGCCCTCTTGGAAGATTTGCGAGGTCGGCATTTGCCGATTGTCGCCGATGTACACCACGCCCTTGGTACCCGGCACCCACTCCAGCGGGTCGGGCACCGCCGCCCAGGCGGCATCGGGATCGGGGTCGAACTCGGCCACGATCATCTTGGCCGATTCCATCGGATGCGGCGGCTCGTTATAGGGCGAACTCAAGAACGGCGCACTCCACCCCTCGCGCTTGACGGTTTTCTTGGCGCCACACCCGGACGGCTTGGGCGTCCACGTCGGCGCATCTGGTGTGATCTTGATGCTCTTCAGCAAATGCGCTTTGCTCGAAGACCGCGCACTTTTCTTGCGCACGCGTTTGGCCGCGGGCTTGTGTTTGGTCGTCGCCTTTTTGGTTTTTCGTGCCACTGGACCCTCTCCCCTGGCCTGCGCTGCATCAGTCTACTACAAGCGACGACACGGACATAAACAGCCGAAGGAGCGCCGCCATGGCCAACCCGTTGGATGATCAAGTCGCGCTCGTCACCGGCGCAGGCGGCGGTCTAGGCCGCGCCCAGGCCCTGCGATTGGCGCAAGACGGCGCCCATGTCGTCGTCCACGACCGCGACGCCGACACCGCCAAAGCATGCGTCGCCGCCATCCTAGACGCCGGCGGCCAGGCCGAAAATGCAATCGGCGACGTCACCGATTTCGCCGGGCTTCGCGCCACGATCCAAGACGTCGAACGCCGCCTTGGCCATATCGATATCTTGGTGAACAACGCTGGGGTCGGCGGCGGACAGCCCTTCGAAGAGATCACCGAAGCAATGTTCGACGAGATCTTTCGCATCAATGCCAAGGCCCCCTTCTTTGCCGCCCAGGCCGTCATTCCTGGCATGAAGCGACGCGGCCACGGCCGCATCATCAACATCTCGTCGCTCGTGGCCCTGCGCGGCAAGGCCAACAACCCGCACTATGCCGTCAGCAAGGCCGCGTTGATCGGGTTCACGCGATGCTGGGCGCTCGAATACGCCCCACACAAGATTTGCGTCAACACGGTCGTGCCGTCGTTCATCGCCACCCCGATGGCCACGAGCGCTTTTGGCGCGGACTACATTGCCGAACGCGGTGCCGCCAACCCGATGGGTCGCCTCGCCACCCCCGAAGACGTCGCCAAACTCGTCGCCTTCAAGGCCGGGCCGGATGCCGACTTCATCGCCGGCCAAACCCTCAGCGCCAACGGCGGCGAGTACATCAACGCGATGTGTCTAGGCGCGCACCGGCAACAGGTCTTGCGCCAGTTGCGCCCAATAGCGCGCACCCGTCGTTAGAATGTCGTCGTTAAAGTCGTAATGCGGGTTGTGCACCATGCACGCGCCCGCATCGTCGCCCGCGCCATTGCCGATGAGGATGTAGCACCCCGGCCGCGCCTGCAGCATGAACGCAAAGTCCTCCGACCCCATCAGCGGCGGCGTCTTGGTGTCGACGTTCTCGGCACCGACCACCTTGGTCGCCGCGGCCGCGGCATACCCGGTTTCGTCACCGGTGTTGACGGTCGCGGGATAGCAGCGGTCGTAACGCATCTCGAACGCGGCACCAAAACTTTCGCACAACCGTTCGCCCATTTCGCGCAACTGCCGCTCCATCCGATCGCGCGTATCGGCGCGAAACGAGCGGATCGTGCCGCCCAATTCGATCTTGTCGGCAATCACGTTATAGGCATCGCCGCCATGGAACTTGGTCACGCTCAACACCACCGAGTCGATCGGATCGGTGGTGCGGCTGACCAGCGTTTGCCACGCCGTCACGAGGTGCGCCCCCACCACGATTGGGTCGACCCCGGTATGGGGCAGCGCCGCATGGGCGCCCTTGCCTTGGATGTGCACGGTAAAGCGATCGAAGGCCGCCATGATCGGGCCTTCGCGCACCGCGAAATGCCCGGCCTCAAGGCCCGGCATGTTGTGCATGCCGTACACGCCCTCGCAGGGAAACTGTTCGAACAGCCCTTCTTCGACCATCACCCCACCACCGCCTTCGTTTTCCTCGGCGGGCTGAAAGATGAAATGGACGATGCCGTCGAAATCCCGCGTCTCGGCCAAGTATCGCGCCGCGCCCAACAGCATCGTGGTGTGTCCGTCATGGCCGCAGGCGTGCATCTTGCCCTGATGGGTCGACCGATGCCTAAAGTCGTTAAGCTCTTCGATCGGCAGCGCATCCATGTCGGCGCGCAATCCGATCGCGCGATTGCCGGTCCCCGCCTTGAGGGTGCCGACGACGCCGGTTTTGGCCAGCCCGCGGTGCACCTCGATCCCGCAGGACTCGAGCCGCTCGGCCACGATATCGGCGGTGCGAAACTCTTCGAACGCGGTCTCGGGATGCGCGTGAATGTCGCGCCGCAGCGCGGTCAGGTCGTCTTTCCAGCTCTCGAGTTGATCTGCCAAAGCGCGCCTCCCCTGCAAGGCGCGGATGGCACCACTCGATCAGGCCGCCGTCAAGCCATCCCTAGGGCTGCGCCACGCGCCACACCCCGGCCAGCCCGTGCCCCGTCGTATCGCCCTTTTTCTTGTCCTTGGACCAGCGATATAGCGGCATCCAGCCGTAAGTCCATTGAACCACCCCGTCGGGCCGTTTGATCGCCAGGAACCGTCCAATGCGTTGGTCTTTTTTGCG
>CALJDF010000194.1 GCA_938023835.1 uncultured Alphaproteobacteria bacterium | reverse complement strand
AGGGATCAACGCCATGTCGGATTCGTTGATCGCTTTCCAGCCGGCAATCGACGAGCCATCGAACATGACGCCTTCCGAGAACGAGTCCTCGTCCATCATGCGGGGGTGCATCGCCAAGTGCTGCCATTTGCCGCGCGGGTCGGTGAAGCGCAGATCGACGTATTTGATGTCCTTATCCTTGATTAGCTTCAGGACACTTGCGGCATCGGCCATAGAAAAACTCCCTTTGAAACGTGGTTACGGTTTGTGGTGTTGGTTGGCTGTTCGGTTTGTCGACGTGCTAAATCGCCTCACCGCCGGTCTCGCCGGTCCGAATGCGGATGGCTTGCTCGACCGATGAAACAAAGATCTTGCCGTCGCCGATACGCCCGGTGCGGGCGGCCTGGGTGATCGCCTCGATGGCGCGATCGACGAGATTGTCTTCGAGGACGATCTCGATCTTCACCTTCGGCAGAAAATCGACAACGTATTCGGCGCCGCGATAAAGCTCGGTATGGCCTTTCTGGCGCCCGAAGCCCTTGGCTTCGGTGACCGTGATTCCTTGTAGGCCAACCTCGTGCAGTGCTTCTTTAACCTCGTCCAACTTGAACGGTTTGATGACAGCTTCGATCTTTTTCATGGACACGCTCCGGCTACGGTGCGGCGAGACTTAGGATTAGGATTGCATTTGACATGCCAGCCCCTTGGGGCACCTTAAACCTCTAAAAACAGACGCTCCAGCTATATTTGTGCGCTGCACAAATGGCGCGCGAAACGGCATATGCATAAGGAATAAGCACGCGCCAGACCGGATTGCGGCGGCCGGTGACACGGTCGCTGCGATATGGCTAGGTCGTGTGCGAATTCATGGGACAGAAAACATGACGATCGCGACCTACCTTGCGTTTCTCACCGCCCCCGTGGTGCTGATGCTCATTCCGGGGCCCTCGGTCATGCTCGCCATCGGGGTCAGTCTGGCGCACGGCTTTCGCACAGGCATGGCCAACGTCGTCGGGGCCTGTGGCGCGGTGGCTGTCCAGATGGCCGTTTTAGGTCTCGGCCTGACACCGGTCCTGTTGTTCGCATCGCAATGGTTCGAGGCCATTCGATGGGCGGGCGTTGTTTACTTTTATACCTCGGGTTGAACCAATGGCGCCGCGCTGGCGCGGCGCTCTCAGTGGTAGACGCGGCCGATCTTCGACGAACTGCGCGCCGCACCTTCTTGAATGGCTTCGCCGTCTCCGCCCTGAACCCGAAAAGCCTGCTCTTTTTCGGCGCGATCCTGCCGCAGTTCCTCGATCCGACACGACCACCGGCGGGACAGCTACTCGTGATGGGGGTGACCCTGGTGGCAACGGCGCTGATCACCACCACGCTCTGGGCCTTTTTCGCCGACCGCGCGCGGGCCATGCTGCGAACGCCGGCGGCTTGGACCTCGCGCGACCGTATCGGCGGCTCGATCATGATCGTGGCGGGCGTCGTTATTGCCGCAGCCAAGCGTTAGGTCTGTGCCTTGCGCCGAAACTCGCCAACCGTGCGTCCGCCATCGACCGGGATCTGCTGACCGGTAATCAGGGGCCTGGTCTGCTCGGCCAAGAGCATGATCCCCTCGGCGATATCTTCGGGCTACCCGATCCGGCCCATGGGCGTGATCGCCTTCGTGTTGGCCATATGCGCCGAAAGTCGGTCCGCGCCGAGGATCTCCGCGGCCTTGGGCGGTGGCTGTCCGCCGGGCCAGGTGAGGGAACGGTGGATCGTATTGGCGGAAACCCCCATCGCGTGGCCTTCAGCCGCCAGTCCACGAACCAGCCCCGTCATGCCGCCCTTGGTGGCTGAATGAACGCTGGCGTTGGGCGCGCCGCGAAGGCCTTTAACCCCCGAGATCGCAATGAAGTTGCCGCCTTTGCACGCCGCCCGCCAGCCGGCGAAAGCCTCTTTGGCCGCCAAGAAGACGCCTTCGACGTTGACGGCAAGGGCATCTCGAAGATCCTGGGCGGTTCTGCCTTCAAAAGGGGCGAGGAAGGCTTTGCCCGCGCTGCAGACCACAATGTCGGGCGTGCCCTCGTGATTGAGGATGTCGGCGAATATGGTTGGCCAGGCCGCGCGGTCGGTGACCTGGTGGGTGACGAAGCGCGCCGCACCACCCGATCGTTGAATAGCCGCCGCGCGCGCTGCACCTTTGGCGATATCCCGCCCGGTGATGATCACCCGAGCGCCATTGCACGCAAGCACGGCGGCGGTCGCGCCACCGATATTGCCGCCGCCACCGATGACGAGCGCGACCTGTCCGGCGACCCGCCCGGCCATGGTTAGAGGATTTTGGCGATGCGCGTCATCGCCTCTTCGATTTGCGGCGCCGATGCCGCGTAGGAAAACCGCACATAGCCTTCGCCCAAGGCGCCAAAACTGGTCCCGGCCACGGTCGCCACGCAGGCTTCATTGAGCATCGCGTCCTGCAGTTCGCCGGCTGTCTTGCCGGTCCCGGTGATATTCGGAAACGCGTAGAACGCGCCAAGGGGCGTCACGCACGAGATGCCGGGCAGCGCATTGAGTTTGTCCACGATCAGTTGGCGACGCGCGTCGAAGGCCCGCACCATGTCGTCGACGGCATCTTGGGGGCCTTCAAGGGCGGCGATCCCCGCCCACTGGGTAGCGGCGTTGACGCAAGAATGGTCGTTCACGGCGAGCTTCGCGGCGAGCGGCGCCAGTGCGTCCGGCCAAAGGCTCCAGCCGAGGCGCCATCCCGTCATCGCATAGGTCTTCGACCAGCCATCCAACACGATCAGGCGATCCCGCAGCGCCGGGTAGGCGAGCAGGGATTTGTGCGCGTGCCCGTCATAGAGCATTCGGGAGTAGATTTCGTCGGACAAAACCGACACATGAGGAAATCCTTCTAACCCATTGGCAAATTTGTCTAATTCTTCTGCATCTATTATGCCGCCCGTGGGGTTTGCCGGCGTGTTGACGATGATCAGCCGGGTCTTGTCGGTGATCCGCCCCAGCACCTCGTCGGCCGAGAACGAGAAGCCCGAGGATTCGTGAAGCGCGATCGGGATCGGCGTCGCGCCCGAAAAGCGGATGACCGATTCGTAGATCGGAAACCCTGGGTTGGGATACATGATCTCGGCCCCCGGTTCGCCGAACATTAGGATGGAAAAGAACATCGTCGGCTTACCACCCGGCATGATCACCAAGTTGTCCGGATTGATCTCGACCCCACGGTACTTCAGCACATCGGCGGCAACCGCTTCGCGCAACGGCACGATGCCATTCGCCGGGGTGTAGCCGTGATGGCCGTCCTTGAGGGCCTTCGCCGCGGCCTCGACGATGTGGGGTGGGGTCGGGAAGTCCGGCTGCCCGATCCCCAAGTTGATCACGTCTTTCCCTTGGGCCCGCAGTGCCTCGGCGCGTGCCAAGACCTCGAACGCGGTCTCGGTCCCCAGTTGTGACATACGTTGCGCGAGCTGCATGGGTCGCTCTCCTGTATCCGGCGGTCGCCTCCTATAGCGCATCTCCGCGCGGTCGGGGACACCGATTGTGACCACGGGGACCGAGACGGTGATTGGACGACGCACCCTACGGTCGCCATGTGCATGCCGACGACCCTAAGAAAACTACGGGTGTTGGCTTTGTTTCGGCGCCCCTTTTGACGCACACCGGCCAAATGACCCCCTCCAACGATGGGGAGGCGATTTGTCGGCCACAATGAGCTATAGGATCGCGCCATGATCTTTCGACGTAAACGACGACGCTTGTACACGGAGTTCTCAAGCGCCCATCCGCTTGAAGACGACGATATCGGTGAACTCAAGCTGCCCAAGTTTGTGGCCCAGCCGCCGGCGGTCTTCTT
>CALJDF010000193.1 GCA_938023835.1 uncultured Alphaproteobacteria bacterium | reverse complement strand
AACATCTTGACCGAGGGTCTCGGGAACTTGGTTGACGCAGATCTCGCTCAGGAAAGTGCGACGTTGCAGGCGTTGCAGATTCAGCAGCAGCTTGGGGTGCAGTCGCTCTCCATCGCGAACGCTGGTCCGCAGACGATCCTGGCGCTCTTCCAGTAATGGATCGGTAGGCGGGTGTCGCAGCGATTGCGGCGCCCCCTAAGCCGGTTAAATCCTGCACCCCGCAGAAGGTGGGGTAACAAACTTAGAAAGAAGGTTCACGATGGTTCAAGGACTGTCTATCAACACCAATACCGGTGCGATGATTGCACTGGAGCAACTCTCTCTGACGCAAAAGAGGTTGCAAAGAACCCAGCTTCGAATCACCACTGGTCTGAAGGTCAACGGCCCTAAAGACGACGCCGCGACGTTCCAGATCGCGACACGTCTCCGGGGTGACATCGCGGGTACCGGTGCGGTTAAGGGTGCGCTGGCCAACGGTGAAGCTGCCGTCAACGTGGCGATTTCGGGCGGTAAGGCGATTGCCAACTTGCTGACCGAGATGAAAGCGAAGGTTGTTCAGGCGAATCAGGCAGGCCTCGATTCCGCATCGCGTACGGCGTTGCAGAACGATTTCACGGCTTTGCGTGACCAGCTCGAAACGATCGTGCAGACGGCTGAGTTCAACTCGACGAACCTGATTAGCTCTGGTGCGACGGCGACGTCGATCCTGAGTACCGCTGAAGGCAGCACCATTGCCGTGAGTGCGCAGCCGATGGCCGCATCCTCGTTGGGGATTGCTGCATCGGATCTGTCAACGAGCGCTGGCGCCTCAACCGCTTTGACGGCCATCGATTCGGCCATCACGTCGGTTGCCGACAAGCTCGCGGCCCTTGGTGCCGTGGCGAAGCGGATTGACGTTCAAACTGACTTCACGACGTCTCTTGTCAACATTCTGACTGAAGGGCTCGGGAACCTGGTCGACGCCGACCTGGCTCAGGAGTCCGCCACTCTGCAGGCATTGCAGATTCAGCAGCAGCTTGGTGTGCAGTCGCTCGCCATTGCCAACGCTGGTCCGCAGACCATCCTGGGTCTCTTCCAGTAAGGGCTTAGGGGTTTCGAAGCGGGGCCGGTCATCGCCGGCCGGCCCCAGCTCCGAATTCCGCAGGAATGAAACAAGGGTTCGTTAGTCGACTTAGAATGGGGAGACCCATGTTTTACAAGACCAATAAAGAGAAAGGTCTCGCGACAAAAAGCGCGTGGCTGCATGGTCGGTTCGGCGGCGGGCGCTGTGGGAGGTTCTCATGGCGTTGAAGCTGACGCTCAAACCGAAGGAACGGTTCGTTATCAATGGCGCAGTTGTCGTCAATGGTGAACGCCGGTCCCACTTGCTGATCCAGAACAACGTCTCAATCCTTCGGGAGAAAGATGTTATGCAGGAAAGCGAGGCCAATACGCCGGTTCGCCGGATCTACTTTGCGGTACAAATGCTGTACTTGGATGATGCAAACAGCAGTGCGTATTTTCAGCTCTTCGAGCGACGTCTGGAGGAATTTCTAGGCGCGATCAAGGATCGGGAAGCGCGAGCACATTGTGCGAACATCCTCAGTGACGTTGAGAATCGCAATTACTATCGTGCGCTTAGCACTTGTAAGAAGTTGATTCCATTCGAGGACGCGAGATTGAACTACGTTCCCGAGGAGGATCATGGTGCCGGCGGGGAATCGCCGGAACTGCCGCGGACGGCTCTCGCGAGTTGACCGGACGGACGTAACGGGGGAAAGACCGATCGGTCGCGAAGGCGCGGCTGGTTGAATTGGTTAGTGCTTGGTTTATATTGCGAAACAGGAGAGAAACTCTTAGGAAACGGTCCCAAAAGGACCGGTGCGGATGAAGTAAAATGGTCGTGGAAATTACTCCATTAGGCTCTGTGGCGCAGAACAGTGTGCCGGCCAAGACCGACTCGACTTCGACGCCAAGCGGTACTTCTGCACCTGTGGCTAAGCCACAACAAGAAGGGGCAGCCGCCGTATCGGCTCCGACACCGCAGAATGCGAATGATGAAGCTCAGGACGAGCCTAAGGAGGAGCCCCGTCGCAAGTCGGTTGGATCTTCGTTGGCCGACCTCGGAGGTACTCGGTTGTCGATTCTTCAGGATTCGACGACGGAGCGGTTCGTGTATCGAGGCTTAAACTCGATCACCAAGGAAGTAGAACGTCAGTTCCCTACTGAAGCGGAACTTGCGCGCTCTGCATTCCTTCGGGAAATCAAGGGAAGCGTCGTCGACGAACAGACCTGATTGAGGAGGCGTTGTAGGTTCTCTATCGGCGGGCGCCAGACGAAAGTCCGACGCCCGGAGAATATTGCTGTCTGGAGGCTAGCTATACAACCTGGTTGATGGCCAGCGATACCGGACGTGATGCGCGAGACAGCCGTGGCTTGCGGGCGTAACGTGAGTAACCTTCATCGGGCCGGTCTTGTCGGGCCACTTCTTCACTGATGTTGCGGACCATCCGCTCCGTGACGACTTTGGCGGCAGCGAGAACGCGGCCATGTTCGTCGAGGATCTTGCGGAATCGCGAGATCACCGTTTGCAACTCCATCATCTCTTTCGGCGCTTCCTTTGCTAGGAAGTCGCTGTTCTGTCCGATAATCGTGAGTTCTTCTTCGTAGGCCGCGCCAAGCTGGGTCTTCTCGGCCTGCAACGGTTCGAGATCTGCCGGCCGGCGTTGCTTCAGAAGAATCGTTTCTTGCTGAATGACTTTGGCTAGGCGTTTGGTTATTTCGATTAGGGCGCTGATGCGATCCTTTGCTGACACAACTATACCTCTTGCTGACGCATGATTTCACGGTAGATCGAGTCCGCGATCCCGACACCGCCCTGGCGGCTAATCGACTTCGCGACCTCTTCGTTCATCATCGAGCGATAGAGACCCTCTTCGTTGCCGCCACCGAATGCGCCGGGTTTGATGTCGGCGTACATCGACTGCATGACCTCGAAGAGAAAGACCGACTCAAAGGACTCTGCTGCAGCGCGCGCCTGCGTTTCGATGCGGCTCGGCTGGCGCGCGTTCCTCGCGTTCTGCGCCGTGGCGACGGACTGAACGTCCAAGAGCGGCGCCGGTATGGTGTTAAGCCGGTCCATTACATCAGCACGATTTCAGCTTGAAGTGCGCCGGCGGTCTTCAGCGCCTGGAGGATGGAGATCATGTCGCGGGGGCTGATCCCCAGCGAGTTAAGTCCATCGACGAGTTCCTGGAGGTTGACGCCGGACTCGACGACCGCAAGTTTCGAGTCGCCTTCGACGACATCGATCTGGGTACGGGGTACGACGACGGTGTCTCCGGTTTGTGCGAATGGGGCGGGCTGAGAAACCTGGGGCGTTTCCGTTACTCGAATGGTCAAGTTGCCCTGGGCGATCGCCACCGTGTTCACCCGAACATCGTTGCCAAGCACGATGACGCCGGTGGTCTCGTCGATGACAACCCGTGCTGGTTGGTCGGGTTCAATACGGAGCTGTTCGATGTCGGCAAGCAGCGCGGTCATATCGTTGGCGTACGCCGTCGGCGCCGTCAGGACGACCGTACCCGGATCGGACATGACAGCGGCGTCGACATCGAGAAACGCGTTGATCGCCTCGGCGATGCGCCGTGCCGTCGTGAGGTCGGGGTTCTTGAGCGCCAAACGCATGCGCTGCAAGTCGGCCATCTCGAACGGGATTTCCTGCTCGATGATCCCGCCGTTGGGAACCCGGCCGGCGGTCGGCACGCCTTTAACAAATGTTGCGGCGTCGCCCTGGACGGTGAATCCACCGACAACAACTGGACCTTGGGCAACAGAATAAACCTGGCCGTCAGCACCAAGAAGCGGCGTCACGAGGAGCGTGCCGCCCAAGAGGTTTTCGGCATCGCCCAACGTACTGACGGTGACGTCGATGCGGCTCCCGTGCCGCGCAAAGGGAGGAAGGTTGGCCGAAACCATGACGGCGGCGACGTTGTCGGTGTTGAGATCGACGTTTCGAACGTTGACACCGAGGCGCTCGAGCATGGCTTGCAGGCTCTGGCGGGTAAACGGCGAGTTCCGAAGGGAGTCGCCCGTCCCGTTCAGGCCGACCACCAGACCGTAGCCCACCAGAAGGTTGTCTCGGACGCCTTCGAAGTCGACCACATCTTTGATGCGCGATGCCGCGTCGGCCGTTGCGGCCGGGATCGCCAAAGCGAGCGAAACCGCCAGGGCGAGGCCAAAGCTGTGTAATTTCCGAGAAAGGCGCTTTTTTGAGTGTCGCGGGGTCATTGGTTGTGGTCCACCGGGAATACTTCCTGGCTCACACACTGCGATCGCTGTGCCACTGCACGGAACCGCTATCTTATTGATTTTAAGAGGAAAAATCGGATGGGGCAGGTTCCGACACGGCAACCCTTGCCCAGCTTTTCTGGGAAATCGGGTAAAGGTTGCCGCCTTGATGTTGTCGTTTACCCGCGATTAACCATAGATTGAGCAAAATGCAGGCCCTCTAAAGAGAAGGATCACCTTGCCAATGAAAGTGACTGGTCCCGGACCGGTTCAGAACAACGCGATTCGGCGGACCCGCAAGGGTGCGGATCGCGGCGGCAAGGGCGGTTTTGCCGACGAGGTAGCGGTCACAGACGCCGAACCGGCGGCGCCCACACAGGTCCGGGGACCCAGTTCCCTAGCGCCGGTGGACGCTCTGATCGCGCTCCAAGAAGTGGACGACGCGACCTCGGGCCGCAAACGGGCTTTGGGCCGGGGCCGAGAGATGCTCGATCTACTCGACAACATTCGTCACGGCCTTCTAATCGGCGGGATTTCCCGAGGAAAACTCGATGCGCTGGTTCGCGCCGTAAAGTCGGAGCGACAGGGGGTAGAAGACCCGAAACTCCAAGAGGTTCTCGACGAGATCGAGCTGCGGGCGGCGGTCGAACTCGCCAAATACGAACAAGCCTAGAGGGTTTTCCCTATAAAACAAAGGGTTAGAGGTGGCTGTTCAGCTCCTTGCTGGGCTGCGGCACGGTCCTTATACTGCGGCGCCCTTGGGCGAAGTGTGGCTTTTCGGTATCAGTAGGCGTCGAGGACTGGATGGCGAGCAGAGCGAAAACGAAGGGCCGCAAGACGGCCACAAAGGCGAAGCCGCGCAAGGCCGCAAAAAAGAAAGCTGCGTCCGCGACGCGGCGACCGGCCCGCAAGGCGCCTGCCAAGAAGGCGCCGAAAAAAAAGGCGCCGGCAAAGAAGACGGCCAAAGCCAAAAAGGCTGCCCCGAAAAAGTCGGTAAAAAAGAAGGTCAGTGCCAAAAAATCGAAGGCGCCGGCCAAGAAGGTTTCATCCAAAAAGAAACCCGCGCCGAAACCCGCAAAGAAATCGCCGGTCGGCAAGAAACCCGCCGGCAAGACAGCGGCACCGAAGCCGAAGGGAGCTGGGAAGGCCTCTGCGAAAAAGGTACCCAGGAAAAGCGCGGCGGAGCTCAAGGCCGAGGCCACGAAAGAGGCCAAGCTCGCGGCAGCGGAACGCGCAAAGCTTGCCGAGATGGAGCGGCGCAAGCGGGCGCTGCTCCACAAGCGCGCAAAGGTGGCGAAGAACTATCGGCCCAGCGAAAAAGAACCGTTTATGAACGCCAAGCAGCTTGGCTACTTCAAGAACAAGTTGCTTGATTGGCGCAACGAACTCCTTCGCGAGTCGACCCAGACATTGGCCCACCTGCAGGAGAGCAGCCTGGCGGAACCGGATCTTGCGGACCGCGCGTCGGCTGAGTCCGACCGGTCCCTCGAGCTGCGGACGCGGGATCGCGAACGAAAACTGATCTCTAAGATTGATGAGGCGTTGGGCCGCATCATCGACGGCAGTTACGGGTATTGCGAAGAAACAGATGAACCGATCGGGCTAAAGCGACTTGAGGCACGACCGATTGCGACGCTGAGCATCGAAGCACAAGAACGGCATGAACGCCGCGAAAGAGTTTATCGCGACGAATAATGCGCACTCGCAAGGGCACAAAATGAAAAGGCCGGTCCATTCTGGGCCGGCCTTTTCTCTGGCAAGGACGGACTTGCTAGAACGGGAACAGAATGTCCAGAACCTGCTGACCATAGCGAGGCTGTTGTACATCCGTTAGTTGCCCGCGTCCGCCGTAGGAAATCCGAGCTTCCGCAATTTGCGTGTGTTGAATCTGGTTGGTTGCCGTGATGTCTTCCGGTCTCACGACACCGGCGATGAGAAGTTCCCGAACTTCGAAGTTGACGCGAACTTCTTGTCGACCTTGGATGACCATATTCCCGTTCGGCAGGATCTGGGTGACAATGGCCGCCACCGTCAGGCTGAGTTCCTCGGAACGGTCGACCTTCCCGACACCCTTGGATTTCGACGTACTGCCAAGGCTTAGCGCGCTGGTGGGATCAAAGGATTCCGGCAGGATGCGCTTCTCAAGTTGGGTCTCCAGCCCGAACAGGTTGGTCAAATCGGAGTCTTCGGTGTTTTCACGAGTGCGTTCGGTTTCGTTGTCGAAGGTGGCTTGGTCGTTGATATTGATCACCACCGTCAGGATGTCGCCAACGCGCGCGGCGCGCTGATCTTTGAAGAAGGCGCGCGCGCCCTGACGCCATAGTGAGTTCGACATGAAGCGGTCGGTGGTCGGGTCGGGCATGGGCAGGCTCACGACGCGGTAGCCGGGCGCATGTGTGGGATTCTCGATTGGCGTGATGGGGGGTGCAGTGCCGACTTGGGCAATCCGCGTCACTGCATTGCAAGCGCTGAGCGACGCCGTCAACATAAGAAGCAACGACACCATGAGTAATTGTCGTTTTGCGTTATTGGTCATGGCGAGTTCCTTTCGCGCCTAGTTGGTCGTGGCGAATTGTGAGGCAGCGTTGAGCGGGATGACGACTTCGCTGTCGCCTTGGACGATTCCGCGAACGGTCTTTCGGCTCTTCAGATTGAGAATACGGACGACATCCCCGAGCGCGCCGTCTTCAACGGCTTGACCGTTGGTTTGCAACAGCATGTATCGGGTTTGCACCGTCAGCGTGACGAGGCTTCCCTTGCGTACTAATCGGGGAGACCGCAAGTCGTTGAAGCGGATCGGCGAGTCAGGGCGAATTTGTCGCTTGGCTTCTTGCCCGAGGATTTGATCCAGCTCGATTGCAGTCTGCCGACGGATGTTGCCGGCACGGACTTCGATCCAAGTGATGTCGTCTTCGGCGATAACGCCGCCCTTCGGGATCGTCCGGGTGGTCACGGGAATCTCTGCGACCGAGTGCGCGATACCGTCGACTACCGCGTTCTTTGGCGAGAATTCGGGCCCCGTCACTTGGAGCTGCGCGTTGAAACGTCCGGTTTCTCGATCATAAGACAGGCGCTCGATCGTTAGGTCGAAACGGCCGTCGAGCGGTACAGCAATGCGGAGGTTTTGCCGTCGCATCTCGACCTCAAGCCGTCCCGTTGCCCCCGCGGCACGCAGCTCTTGGCGCAACAGATACTCGAGATCGCTTTCCGCCAAGGTCGCACTGGCACGCCGAACAACTACTGAATTGACGGCCGGTCCCGGCGTCCACGATAGACCATGCCGTTTCGCAAAACGGGCCAGGTTTCCCGGGCGAATGACCGTTCGCTCGCCCGGCTCCGGGGCCGGGCCCACGCGAACCGAGGCGGCCTCGCCGGCGTCCTCGAAGATGTGCCCGAGCGTCAAGTCCGGTCCCTCCACGGTGATCGCAGAGCGCAACTGCGGCGCCGCGCTGGCCAAGAGGGGCCAGCCGACGAGGGACGCGGCGCAAATGATCGTAAGGAGAGGATTGTTGAACTTCATCGGGCTATCGCCTTTCTGGGCGCCTCGCTATCTGAGGTTGGTGATCGTCCGCAGCATTTCGTCGGACGCGGTGATGACGCGCGAGTTCATTTCGTACGCGCGCTGGGCGGTAATTAGGTTTGTGATCTCCGAGACTGGGTTCACGTTCGCGGTCTCGAGGAAGCCTTGCAGCACGGTGCCCACGCCGCCTGTGCCGGGCGTCCCGACAGTTGCCGCGCCGGACGCTGGCGTTTCCTGGAACAGGTTGTCGCCGATGGCTTCAAGTCCGGCCTCATTGGGGAAGATCACGAGTTCCAGCTGACCGACATTGGTTGGGTCGACCTGGCCGTCGATCGAGACAAGGACTTCGCCCGATTGGTTGATGGTGACGCCGATGGCATCGGGCGGCACGGTGACGCCTGGCGAGACTTGGAACCCGTCTTGGGTGACGACCTCGCCGGTCGGAGAAAGTTGGAACGAGCCCGCGCGGGTATAGGTTTCCTGTCCGTCGGGCTGGACGATCCGGAAATAGCCCTTGCCCTGGACCGCTAGGTCGTAGGTGTTGCCGGTTTGGACGACCGAACCCTGTTCGGTGATCCGGTAGACCGCCCCTGCGTTGACACCCGTGCCGAGTTGGATGCCAGCCGGGACGATCGAACCGCCATCGGTCGATGTCGAGCCGACCCTGGTTTGGTTCTGATAAATCAGATCTTGGAACTCGGCACGCTGGCGTTTGAAGCCCGTCGTGTTCAAGTTGGCGATATTATTGGAGATCACCTCGACGTTGAGCTGTTGTGCCAGCATGCCTGTCGCGGCGATGCTTAGAGACCTCGTCATGGCGTTATCCTCTGTCTAGTTCGTCAAGTTACGCGGTGACCACTTCGCCAAGCCGTTCGACGGCGCGGCGTTGTAGATCGTGATTGGACTGAAGCATGTTGGCGGTCGAGGTATAGGCGCGAACGACATCCATCATGCGGGTCATTTCGACGACGCCTTTGACGTTCGATCCCTCGAACATGCCTTGAAGCACTTGCACGCCTTCTGGGTCTTGGGGCTCTTGCTGGCTGCTGTAGAGGCTGTCGCCGATCTTCAGCAACTCTTGCTCGTTCTCGAAACGCACCAGCTGTAGTCGTGCAAGCTCGCCGAGTTCACCAATGATGGCCCCTTCAGCCGAGAAGGTGATGTCCCCATCAAGAGGGTCGATGACGACGGGATCGCCGTTCTCGTCGAGTACCGGAAAGCCGGCTTGGGTGACGAGGGTTCCTTCGGCGTCGAGCTGAAATCGGCCGTTTTGGGTGTAGCGGGGGCCATCGGTCGTTCCGACGACGAAGTAAGCTTCACCCTTGATCGCGAGGTCGTAGGGATTGCCCGTGCGCTGCATCGGGCCTTCCTGCGTGTCGCGCCACAGTCCACGGTCTTGAACGTAAGACAGCTTCTTGCGGTCGCTGGTCTTGACCAAAAATTCCTCGAAGATGGCGCGTTCGCCCTTGAACCCCGAAGAGTTCATGTTCGCGACGTTGTTCGCGACCATATCGAGTTGGCGGCCCAGCGCGATTTGGCGCGACAAGCCAATGTAAGAGGTGTTTTCCATATCCCTTCTTCCCTTGCCAGCCGATCCGTTTTAGATCCGCTCTACGATTGAAGGCGCCCACCTCTGGGCGACCAAACATGTGCATCGGCCGTGCCATGTGGAAAAACGCTATAGTTTCAATGGGTTGGTAGACTGCGCGGCGCAGGCCGATCGGCAAAGCACACCCGATTCGGCATCCGTTGCCGGGAGGAAGTTGCCGCTCTCTGCGGCGAGCAGAGGCGATTTCTGGTATCGTCGTCTCAACCGCGCCGTCGGTTTTCACCAGTTGTTAACGATATCGACCTAATGTCGCAGGACTGGAAACGACGGTTGCGCGAAGCGTTCACACTAGCGAAATCGGAACTGAACGAATGAGCGATACCGACGAAGACGAAGATCTCGACAAAGCTCCCCTCGACGATGGCGATGATGATGAAGATGACGCCGGTGGTGGCAAACGAAAACGAGGCGGTAAGCGCAAGCTCATCCTCTTTGTTGGGATCCCGCTCGTTGTTGTCATTCTTGCCGTTGCCGGCGCATTTGTTATGGGTATTGGGCCCTTTGGTGGGGGCGACGAAGAGGAAGTCGCCGCCGAAGAGGGCGGCGACCACGGCGAGGGTGCCGATGCAGGGCATGTCGGTTTCTATGAGTTGCCCCAAATGACGGTCAACCTGAACACCACCGACGGCACGACGGCCTTCTTGCGAATGACCGTTTCCCTCGAGATTGCAAACGACACGCCGGAAAACCGCGCGCAACTCGACTCAATGCTGCCGCGCGTCTTGGATAACTTCCAAGTTTACATGCGTGAATTGCGGCTCGACGACCTGAGCGGCTCAGCAGGCCTTTTTCGATTGAAACAGGAAATGCTGTCGCGAGTTAATCGAGCGGTCGAACCTGTCGAAGTCAGCGACGTTTTGTTCGGCGAATTGCTCGTTCAGTAAGGGGCAAGGACGGAATGGCCGATACAGATACTGAAAACACCGCTGGTGATGACGACGTCGCCGCCGAGTGGGAAAAAGCGCTTCAGGACGAAGAAGCGCTGGCGGATGACGCCAGTGTGGCGGCTGAATGGGATGAACTGAGCGGCGACGACGACGCATCGGGGCGTATTCTCAAACAAGACGAAATCGACAGCCTGCTGGGCTTTGATTCCGGGTTCGGAGACGATGCAGAGCGAACCGGCATCCGCGCCATTGTCAATTCGGCTTTGGTTTCCTACGAGCGTTTGCCGATGCTCGAGGTCGTTTTCGACCGCTTAGTGCGCATGATGACAACATCTCTGCGCAATTTTACCTCCGACAATGTCGAGGTTTCGCTCGGCAACATTACATCCATCAGGTTCGGCGATTACCTGAATTCGATTCCGCTGCCGGCCATCCTGGGCGTGTTCCGGGCGGAAGAGTGGGACAACTACGGTTTGCTTACGGTCGACTCCTCGCTGATCTACTCGATTGTCGATGTGTTGCTCGGCGGTCGGCGCGGCAACGCGGCGATGCGGATCGAAGGACGCCCCTACACCACGATTGAGCGCTCCCTCGTCGAAACAATGGTCGAGGTGGTACTCAAGGATCTGAGTGGGGCATTCGAACCGCTTAGCCCGGTGAACTTCGTATACGACCGGTTGGAGACCAATCCTCGTTTCGCGACGATTGCGCGACCAGCGAACGCGGCGATCCTCATTCGTCTCCGGGTCGACATGGAAGATCGCGGCGGACGGATTGAATTGCTTTTGCCCTATGCCACGCTGGAGCCAGTTCGTGAGTTGCTGTTGCAGATGTTCATGGGCGAGAAATTCGGCCGTGACTCGATTTGGGAGAGCCATCTTGCAACCGAACTTTGGTACACGCAGGTCCAAATCGAAGCCGTCCTTGATGAAAAAGTCATGGAACTCGGCCAAGTCATGGAACTTGAGGCGGGAGACACCGTGATGTTCAACAGCACGCGTGAGTCCGAAGTCGAATTGAGATGCGGTGGCGTCCCCCTTTTGTCGGGTCGCATGGGCCGTGTCGGCTCGAACATGGCGATCCGCGTAACCGATCAAATCAGAGGTGAGGAAAAAGATTGATGGAACTGCCCGTTCTTCTTGATGCCGCCGTTGCGGCGCTTCTCCTGATCACTATCGGGTATTGCGTGGTGCTCTATGCGCGTCTCAACGAGGTGCGAAAGTCCAACACGACCATGAAGAAGCTCATGGCGGAATTCACATCGGCGACTGAGCGGGCGCAAGCCGGTCTTCTGTCGATTAAGTCGACGGGCACCGAATTGTCGAATGCCCTTGGCGAACGCATTGACGAGGCGCGGGCGCTGAAAGGCGATCTTGTCTACGTGACGCGGGCTGCGCAGTCTCTTGCCGAACGTCTTGATGTCGCGCTCGATGAAGGGACGACACCGGAGCAAAAGCCGCAACCGCAAAAACGCCGGTCGCCAAAGCGCAAGAACGGCGTCGTATCCAAGGCACTTGTCCGGACCACGAGCGAAAGTGAACGCGAGTTGATGGCTGCCCTCCAACGGGCACGCTAGCAGGAACGTTATGCTGAAACGCCTTCGCCTTCTTCCCATCCTCATTGTTGTCGCGTTCGTTGCCTTCGGGGCGAAGGTCGGCGGCTTGTGGGGGGAAGCTGAACGGCTCGTGGGATTGAGCGTTCCCGTTGCTCACGCGGCTGAGCCCTCGGCCGCGGAAGAAGATCCATTTGCAGACGACGACGAGGGTGCGGGCGGGGAAGAGCCTGCCCCTGAATCCGACGGTGCTTCGGCGGAAGATGATGCGCTTGCAGGGGTCGGGGAAGAACCCGGGCGCCCCGAGGATCAAGCCGGCGCGCAGATCTTTACGGAGGCAGAAGTCCAGCTTCTCCAAGACTTGGCAGCGCGACGCGAAGAGTTGGAACAGCGTTCGCGCGAATTGGATATCCGGGAAAACCTTCTCGAAGCGGCTGAGCAACGGATAGACGACCAAATTGCGGAATTGCGCGAGATCGAGGCCACGATCGAATCGCTGATTCAGCAGCATGACGCACAAGAAGAACGCAAACTGCGCAGCTTGGTGCGGGTCTACGAAACGATGAAGCCCAAAGAAGCGGCCCGTATTTTCAATGAACTCGACCTCGACATTCTTCTCGATGTTGCGGAGTTGATGAACGAACGCCGCTTGGCGCCGGTGCTGGCAGCAATGAATCCACAGCGCGCAACGACCGTGACGATCGAAATCAGGACGAGGAAAAGCCTGCCGGAACGGCTGGAAACAGGCGAAAACGGGGATGCTGCGGCACTTCCTGGGGCGGCCGACGGCGAACAGGGCGGCTGAGTCGCCTGACCGCCGATCTGGTGGTATCGCTTCTAAGAGCCACAAACTGTTGATATTGTTGATCGACTTATTGTCGATAACCGGTCGGGACGCGTGGCGACCGCGCAAATAAAGAAATCTTCTTTTATGCGGTTGGTAACAGGGCTTATTCGAGCCGTTGTTCTCATTGCGGGCCTGACGGCGCCGCTAATGCCCGTCGACGGGCATGCGCAGGAAACTGTCCTCGCGCGGGCGTTTCAGGGTCCTACGTTCGCGCGGATTGTTTTCGACTGGCCAGCCCATGTGGCCTATCAAGCCCGGGCTGGCGGCGATCTGCTGATCATTGAATTCGAGCGAGCGCTTACCGCCGACCTCGCGCCGATTACCAATGCCCTCGGCGATATCATTCTTGATGCGCGCGTCGAACAAGATGGGCGATCGGTAACGCTCCTGATGAGTGCTGCCTATCAAATCAAGACCACCGTCAACGGTGCGTCCGTGATTTTCGATATCGTGACACCGCGCACCGCTTCTGCACCTACCGCAGCGGCTGCGCC
>CALJDF010000192.1 GCA_938023835.1 uncultured Alphaproteobacteria bacterium | reverse complement strand
GCCGCGACACGCCAATAGGGCAGCGCAAATTCCAAGACAGGCCGAAGTTGGCTCAAATCGCGGCTTACCGGTCGGTCTTCGGGACCGCCGCCAATTGAGCCGCCGTAGGTGCTTGACCCTCGCGCCACGGTTTTCCCTTATCAATCAGTCATTTCGCCTGTCCTGAACATAGGCGAGGGTCCGGGCCGCAACAATACACAAAGGCTGCGCCCCGGTTGCCCAATCGGCGCTGGTTCTGGTATAAGCCCGGCCTTCGCGCGGAGGCATAAGAGATGAAGCAAGATATTCACCCGGACTACCACGAAATCACCGTGGTTATGACGGACGGCACGGAATTCACAACCCGGTCAACCTGGGGCGCCGCCGGCGAGCGGATGACCCTTGATATCGATCCGAAGTCGCACCCGGCCTGGACCGGCGGCAATCAACGCCTGGTCGATTCGGGTGGCCAAGTCGCCAAGTTCAACAAGCGATTCGAGGGCTTCGGCATTAAATAGCGGCAGAAATCTGCCCTTTGGACGCCGCCTCCGGGCGGCGTTTTTTTGTGCCCAAGGGGTCTTGATCCGCGAAATCACGGCCCCAAATCATCGGGTACCGAATGCCCATTTGGGGTTCGGCAACCCTGCTGAGGCTTGGCCGAAATGGTGAGCCGAGGCGATTACAACACATTGCTTCCAAGGAGGATGTGACAATGCGTGCACAATTTCTTTCCCCCCTACTCCGCTCTTCTGTCGGCTTTGATCGTGTTGATCGGCTTCTCGATGCCGTCAGCCGAATGGACCAGGCGAGCCTGACCTATCCGCCGTACAACATCGAAAAGACGGGCGAGGACGACTATCGGATCACGATGGCGGTCGCTGGCTTCGATGAGAGCGAAATCGACGTGACCCAGCAAGAGAACGTGCTACTGATCCACGGCAAGGCGCACGACGATGAGTCGGACAAGACCTTTCTGCATCGCGGCATCGCGCGCCGGGCTTTTGAGCGCCGCTTCGAACTCGCCGACACGGTGCGGGTGACCGGCGCGTCGTTCGTCAACGGGCTGCTTTCGGTCGAGTTGGTTCGGGAGATCCCCGAGGCGCGGAAACCGCGCAAGATCGAAATCGGCACTGGGCAAAGTCGCCCGACCGTTATCGAGCAAGATCGCGCAGCAGCTTAGCCAAAAGTAGATGTGGTCTATGGGCGGGGCATCGTTTTCGTTGCCCCGCTTTTTTTGTCGGGCCTATACCAAGATTTTGGTGAGCACCGTGCGCAGGGCGTCCGGTAACGGCGCCGGGCGTAGGTCGGGGCGCTTCACATAGACGTGGATGAAATGCCCCGTTGCGGCAACCGCGTCATCGCCTTGACGAAACAACCCGACTTCATACCGGACGCTTGAATTGCCGATCTTCGCAACGCGGATGCCGGCATCGATGACATCGGGGAACTGAAGCGGTCGGTGATATTGGCAACTCGTCTCGACGACGAACCCGATCACATCCCCCGTCTCGTAATCGAGAACCCCTTCGCGCATCAGGTATTCGTTCACGACCGTGTCGAAGTAGGAGTAGTAATTGACGTTGTTGACGTGCTGGTAGACATCGTTGTCCATCCAGCGCGTGGGGATTTCGAGGAAGTGTTTGTAGTTGCCCCGTGTCTCTTCTTTCGGCGTGACGCTGCTCACTCAACCCTCATACCTTGAATACGGAATCTGCCGCGCCCCGGGCGCTTTCCTTGCTCTGAATGACGGCGCGCGCTCGGACGACCGTGGCCTCAAGTTCGGCGATATAGTCCTGGAGGTCCTCGATCGACATTTCTTCGAGATTAGGCGCCACGTGCTTTGGCTTCGGCGGCTCAAGATCGTCGGTGTCCATCACCCCACCTCTCCATTGGTCTTGTCAGTTCAGCCCGGATCATACTAGACCACGGGGTCGCGGCCAGACCGTCGGCCCACATTCGCGACACGGCGCCAACCAAGCAACCGAGGAACTTTTGATGCCCCTGCCCGCCACGATGACCGCCATCGACATCACCGAACCCGGTGGTCCTGAGGTGTTGAAGCCCGTGACGCGGCCTGTGCCGAGCCCGGCGCAGGGGGAAATCCTGATCAAGGTTGTGGGGGCCGGCATCAATCGACCGGATGTTTTTCAGCGCAAGGGCGCCTACCCGCCGCCGCCGGGCGCACCTGACATACCCGGCCTCGAGGTTTCCGGTACGGTCGCCGCAATCGGCGCCGGCGTAACGGCTTGGCAAGAGGGCGACCCGGTTTGTGCGCTGGTTGCCGGCGGCGGCTACGCCGAGTACTGCGTTGCCCCGGTGGAACAGGTCTTGCCGATTCCAAAAGGGATCGACCTCGCGGATGCGGCAGCACTGCCGGAAAACTTTTTCACGGTTTGGACCAACGTCTTTGACCGCGCTGCGCTCCAATCCGGCGAGACTCTGTTGGTCCACGGCGGCTCGTCCGGCATCGGCACCACGGCAATTCAAATGGCCAAGAACCTTGGCGCAACCGTCTTCGCCACCGCGGGATCTGCTGAAAAATGCGCCCTGTGCGAAGCGCTCGGGGCGGCCAAAGCGATCAACTACCGAGACGAGGACTTCGAAGCGGTCCTCAAGGCCGAGACCAATAAGAAGGGCGTCGACGTCATTTTGGATATGGTCGGCGGCGACTACGTAGCCAAGAACATCCGCTTGTTGGCGCCGGAAGGACGGCTGGTGTTCATCGCCTTCTTGAAAGGCTCGAAGGCCGAGGTCGATTTCAACCGGGTCATGCGGCACCGACTCAAGATCATGGGGTCGACGCTGCGGCCCCAGTCCGTCGCGGCCAAGGGAAGGATCGCAGATCATCTGCGCAAAACGGTGTGGCCGCTTTTGGATTCCGGTGCGGTACGACCCATTATCGATTCGCGGTTTCCGCTAGCCGATGCGGCTAAAGCACATGCGTTGATGGAAACCAGCGCCCATATGGGAAAGATACTGCTGACCGTGTAAGCCGCTGTTTTTGGACAAAAATACGCCGGTTTGCCTCGGCCTCAATCCACCCTATATTAGGTGTAGGCTGCGTCCTACTTACTGAAAAGCAACACAAAATACGGGCGGGCGCCGATCCGGTGGCCGCAAAGGGTTTCCAAATGCCTCATCCGCTAATGCCTAAGGCCACGGCGGTCTGGCTGGTCGACAACACGTCGCTCAGTTTTGACCAAATTGCCGATTTCTGTGGTCTCCATGCGCTCGAAGTCCAAGGAATCGCTGACGGCGAGGTCGCGATCGGGATCGTCGGGCGCGACCCTATCGCGAATGCCGAACTGACCCGTGAGGAGATCGATCGGTGCGAAGGCGACGGCACCGGGCGCCTTGTCATGTTGGAGCCCGAGATCGACCTTCAGCAGCGCCGTTCCGGACCCAAATACACGCCGCTATCAAAACGCCAGAACCGGCCCGATGCGATCGCTTGGCTGATCAAGTTCCACCCAGAATTGACGGATGCCCAAGTGTGCAAGCTCGTCGGCACGACCAAGCCCACCGTCGTATCGGTGCGCGACCGCAGCCACTGGAACACGCCAAATCTCAAGCCGCAGGACCCGGTCAGTCTGGGTATGTGCACCCAAACCGAACTTGATTCGGCCGTCCAGGCGGCGGCCAAACGCCTGCAGCGAAAGGAAGACCGGGAGCGTCGGGCGGCCGCAAAGGCAGCGCGTGAGAAAGCGGCGGCCGAAGAAGCGGCGCAAGCCGCCGAAGCACCACGGGCAGCGCCGGAAGAGGCGCCTCAGAAGCCCGTGGAGACCCCGCAGGTGGCTGCGGCGGCACCGACGCCAGGCACTCCCGCGCCCGCACCGGAAGAACCGTCCAGCGAACCCGAGCCGGAAGACCTCCCCGATACCGCTTTGGGCGCTGCCCTGGCGCGCGCCGGCTTGGCGACACCCGAATCCGGCGGCGAAGGCTCGGGTACCGGCAGCTGATCTAGATTTCGAACCCGGCGCTGCGAAGCGCCGCTGCAATCGTCTCGAGCGTTGCCGGGTCTTCGATCGTCGCCGGCATTGCCCACTCTTCTTGGTCGGCAATCCGACGCATGATGCCGCGCAGAATTTTGCCGCTTCGCGTTTTGGGCAGTTGGGTGACCACCAAAGCCGTCTTGAACGCCGCAACCGGGCCAATCCTGTTCCTGACTTCCTGCACAACGGCTGCGGACAAGTCCTCGGCGGCGATGCCCGCCCCGGCATTGAGGACCACGAACCCGATGGGCACCTGCCCTTTGAGCGAATCCTTGATCCCGATCACGGCACATTCGGCAATATCGGGATGGGCGGCGACCACCTCTTCGATCGCACCGGTGGAAAGACGATGTCCGGCCACATTAATGACATCGTCGGTTCGGCTCATGATGTAGAGGTAGCCATCCTCATCGAAGTGCCCGGCATCGCCGGTTTCGTAGTAGCCCGGGAAGTTCCGCATGTAAGCGTTGAGGAAACCCTCATCGTTATTCCAAAGCGTCAGCAAGCTTGCCGGCGGCAGGGGAAGTTTGACGGCAATGGCGCCATCCGTCCCGGCGGGTACCGCGGTCCCATCCGGACCAAGAATCTCGATGTGGTTGCCGGGCGTCGGCTTTGTCGGCGAGCCGTATTTCACCGGAAGGCTGCCAAGACCAACGCAGTTCGCCGCCATCGCCCACGCGGTTTCGGTTTGCCACCAATGGTCGATGACGGGTTTGTTGAGTTTCTGCTCGGCCCACTGAACCGTGTCGGGATCGGCCCTTTCCCCAGCAAGAAAAAGGGTTCGAAACCCGGACAGGTCGTAGTTCCGGATCAATGCCCCCTCGGGGTCCTCTCGGCGGATCGCGCGAAACGACGTTGGCGCGGTAAACAGCGCCGCGACCTTGTGCTCTGAAATGACGCGCCAATAGACACCGGCGTCCGGTGTGCCGACCGGTTTCCCCTCGAACAAGATGGTTGTGGACCCGTGCAACAGGGGCGCATAGACGATGTAGGAATGGCCGACCACCCAGCCGACATCCGAAGCCGCCCAGAAGCATTCCCCGGGCTCAACCCCGTACACACCCGACATGCTCCACTTCAGCGCCACCATGTGGCCGGCATTGTCGCGCACCACGCCCTTTGGCCTCCCCGTCGAACCAGACGTATAGAGAATGTAGAGCGGGTCGTTGGACGCCACCGGCACGCAATCAACCGGCGCGGCATTGGCCATCAGATCGACCCAATCGAGATCGCGGCCCGTCTCCATCGAGGCTGCGTATTGCTCACGCTGGAAAACCACGACGTTGGTGGGATTGTGAGCCGCCAGCTGAATCGCCTCGTCGAGCAGGGGCTTGTATGCCACCACTCGGTTGGGCTCGATCCCGCAGCTCGCGGATACAATGACCTTCGGGGTGCAATCATCGATTCGCGTCGCCAATTCATTGGCGGCAAATCCACCAAACACGACCGAATGAACGGCTCCAATGCGCGCGCACGCCAACATCGCGATGACGGCTTCGGGGACGGCCGGCATGTAGATGATTACCCGGTCGCCCTTGGTCACGCCGCGGGCGACCAGGGCCCCCGCAAAGCGCGCCACAACATCGCGCAAGTCGCGATAGGTCAGCTTGGCCATCGAACCAGTAATCGGCGAATCGTAAATGAGGGCGAGTTGATCGCCGCGGCCAGCATCGACATGACGATCGACCGCATTGTGGCAGGTATTGACCAGACCGCCGGGAAACCAGCGATGGAACGGTGGATTGTCGTCGTCGAGAACGCGATCCCAGGTTTTGAACCAATCAATCGCTTCAGCCTGCTCGGCCCAGTAGCGTGCGGGATCGGCCTGCCAGGCCGCATAGATCTCAGGGTATCTGCTGGTCATTTTGCTCCCTATCGTCGCGGGGCATGATCATGGCTCGTTGCGGATTTGGCAACGGCGCGCGTTGATCGCAAAAGCACAGATCGACTATGGTCCCGACCTAACGGTGGGGAACACTTTCAGCATGGCGCAAAACAAGTACGAGGCGGGGCTTGCCCGCAATGCGGCAAATTACACGCCGTTGAGTCCGTTGTCCTTCTTGCGTCGGGCGGCGACGGTCTTTCCCGACAACATCGCTATCATTCACGGTGACCAACGCACGACGTATCGCGACTTCTATCGTCGGTGTCGGCAGTTGGGTAGCGCCCTAGAGCGTGCCGGGATCGGCAAGGGCGATACGGTCGCCATCATGTCGCCCAATGCCCCCGCGATGCTAGAAGCGCATTACGGCGTCCCCATGACCGGCGCGGTATTGAACACGCTCAATGTCCGTTTGGATGCGCCAACCATCGCCTTCACGTTGGACCACGGCGAAGCCAAGGTTCTACTCACCGACCGCGAGTTCAGCCCGATCGTCAAAGAGGCTCTGGCTCAGGCGACATCAAAGCCGTTGGTCATCGACATCGACGATGCCCTCGCAATCGGCGGCGACCTTATCGGTGATATCGACTACGAAGCGTTCATCGCGACCGGCGATCCCGAATTCTCGTGGTCGCTGCCGGCCGACGAGTGGGATGCGATTTCGCTCAACTACACATCGGGTACGACCGGCAACCCAAAGGGCGTCGTCTACCATCATCGCGGCGCCTACTTGCTGGCGACGGGCAATACGCTGGCATGGAACATGCCCGCCCACCCGGTCTATCTGTGGACGCTGCCGATGTTTCACTGCAACGGCTGGTGTTTTACCTGGTCGCTGAGCATCAACGTCGGCACCCACGTCTGCCTGCGCCGGGTCGAGGCCGACGCGATTTTCGAGGCGATCGAAAAGCACGGCGTCACACACCTCTGTGGCGCACCGATCGTGATGAACATGATCGCCTCCGCCGCCGGGGATCATCCGGGGTTCGGACGCACGATCGAAATCGCGACGGCAGCCGCGCCACCACCCGCCGCCGTGATCGGCAAAATGGAGGAATCAGGCTTTCACGTGACCCACCTGTATGGCCTGACCGAAACCTATGGACCGGCTGTCGTGAGCGAGTGGCATCGCGAATGGGATGAGTTGCCGCTAGAGGAACGCGCCGCGATGAAGTCACGCCAAGGCGTGCCGTACCAAGTTCTCGAGGACACCATGGTCGCCGACCCTGAAACGATGGCGCAGGTTCCGTCGGACGGCGAAACCATGGGTGAGGTGTTTTTTCGCGGCAACGTCGTGATGAAGGGCTACCTCAAAAACCCGACTGCCACTGAGGAAGCCTTCCGGGGCGGCTGGTTCCATTCGGGCGACCTCGGCGTGATGCACGAGGACGGCTACCTCGAACTCAAGGACCGCTCAAAGGACATCATCATTTCGGGGGGCGAGAATATCTCGACTATCGAGGTCGAGAACGCGATCTATGGACACCCTGCGGTCCACGAAGCCGCCGTGGTGGCACGACCGGATGAAAAATGGGGTGAGACCCCGTGCGCTTTTGTCGCGCTACGACCAGGCCAAACCGTGTCCGAGCAGGAAATCATCGATTTCTGCCGTAACCGGATGGCGCATTTCAAAGCGCCCAAGACCGTCGTCTTTACCGACCTACCTAAGACGTCGACCGGGAAGATTCAGAAGTTCAAGCTGCGGGAAATGGCCCGCGACCTTTAGGCGTCTTCTTTTTCAAGGAGCGCAATGCGGTCCTTGAGGTGAAGTTTTTCCTTTTTCAACGTCGCAATCCGGGCCTCGTCGGGAACCTGGCGTTGCTCTTCTTTCCAAATGACGGCGTCGAGTTCGTGGTGTTTGGCCTTCAGTCCATCGAGATCAACCGCTGCCAAATCGTTCATGTGCACCTCCGTTCGTTCTCGAAAATGATAGCGGAATGCCACCCGATTCAGAACCTCTTCACACAAGTTAATCCGACGCAGCGTCAACCAAGACCGGGACCGCATCTCTACCCACTGTCGGCACGCCAAGAAAATCGAGATAGACGACGAGGTTGGCCGACAAGGTTGCCGTACCGGGTTCACTGGCGACGCCAACTGCCGCCGTTGCGAGGTATTCTAATTCGCGCCGCTCCGCGTTCAGTTCGACCTTTTGCATTTCGGCGCGGACCGACTGGAGATCGCTCTCCAGCGCCGGTGTCAGAAGTCCCGGCTCACGCAGTGCGCGTCGCACCTGCCGAATTGGTCCGACAACACGGGTTTGCCAAACCTCGACCCCGGCAACCGCAGCCTTGATGTCAGCGGCCGACAACCGGCGCCCCTGAGCGCCGGTCCAGAGGGCCCAGAGCAGAACTGGAATGTCTGCCCGCCATGTGTCTTGCAGCGCAATGCAGGCCTCTTCGACCCCATCCCGCGCGTAGACGCGCAGTGCGAAATCCCACAGGGACTCGGGCTTAGGCACGAACGACTTTTCCTTCCAACATGATAAAATGTGTCATGGCCGAGGACTCACTAGAAGAAAAGCTAATCGCCCTGCGCACCGAACATCGCGATCTCGACTCGGCGCTTGAGTCGCTGCTGGAACGGCAACCATACGACACGCTGAAACTGCAACGATTGAAGAAGCGGAAGCTGGTCTTAAAGGATCAAATCGCGTCGCTGGAGGACCAGCTCTACCCGGACATTATCGCCTAGGCGGCGCCGTCTGATTTCATGCGCTTTTTTTGCGCGTACATGTCGCGATCTGCCGCAGCGAGAGCGTGGCCGACATCTTCGGTGCCAGTAAACGTATAGACGCCCACCGCGACGTGGACCGGCACCGACCGCCCCTGATAGCTCATCGGGGTCCGCATGATGTGTTGGGCCAAGTCATCGGCCTTCTCGCGCGCCATCGATTGATCGGTACGATCCAGAATCACGCCAAATTCGTCACCGCCCAAGCGGCCGACAATGTCCGACTCGCGAACGCTGGATAGGAGCAGGTCGGCGACATGTTTGAGCGCTTCGTCGCCGGCGGAGTGTCCGTGGGTGTCGTTGATCTCTTTGAAGTCGTTCACATCGATATAGACCACCGATGACGGTGTCCCGTAGCGCTCGGCAAGCGACATGTTCCGGGTCATCTCGCGGACAAAGGCCCGGCGATTGGCAATCGGAATAAGCGGATCGCGATCGGCGAGACGTTCGAGGTTCGCCAAACGTTCGCGGGCGACCTGAAGCTCGCGCCGCATTTGCTCGACCTCGGCCATCAGATTCATGAGGGCGTCGCGAACCTTGGGCGTGATTTCGGCCTGCGGAATACCCATGACCGAGGCGGTGTCATCGATCTGGCGCGGCGCCGAACTCGATGAGTAGGCGTCGGTTGCCTGAATGGATGATGCCCGTGTTACGCCAGACGCCCGTCTGGCGCGGCGAACCGGTGTCGTCCCCACGGGACCGGTCGGTGTAATTTTCATAAAACTAACACTAGAGAAGGTTGGACTTCTTAGAATGCAACCTAGCACAGGCGACTCCGCATGAGAATCAGCCAGTTCTGAGGGCCTATTCATTAGGCCCGATCAGGGTTAACAGGCCGTTACCTGGCCCAGGGCCGGTTTGATCGTGGACCGCACATCCCTATAATCCGCCGCTTTCCGAGGAGCGATAGACATATGGCAGCGGCCCCGAAGATCGGCGTCATCATGGGCAGTCAGTCTGATTGGGACACCATGCAGCATGCGGTCGATACCCTTGAGGCGCTTGGCGTGCCCCACGAAGTCCGCATTGTGTCCGCCCATCGGACACCACAGCGAATGGTGGACTACGCCCGCGACGCCGAGTCGCGCGGGTTGGTGGCAATCATCGCCGGGGCCGGCGGCGCGGCCCATTTGCCGGGGATGAGCGCCTCGATGACCCTGTTGCCGGTGTTTGGTGTGCCCATCGAAAGCAAAGCGTTGAGCGGCATGGACAGCCTGTTTTCGATCGTTCAGATGCCGCCGGGCATTCCGGTCGGAACATTGGCGATTGGCCGGCCCGGGGCTATCAACGCGGCGCTTTTGGCGGCCGCCGTGGTCGCGCTGAACGACGACGCCATTAAAGGGGCGCTGAGGGCGTGGCGACAGAGCCAGACGGACGCGGTCGCGGACGCGCCCGACAGAACCTGAGTGTCGACATCGCAGCAAATTCCGCCCGGCGCCACCATCGGTATTCTGGGTGGCGGACAGCTCGGACGAATGCTCTGCATCGCCGCGGCCCAACTGGGCTATCGCACCCATGTTTATTGTCCAGATGCGGACTCGCCCGCATCTCAGGTGGCCGCCGATTCTACGGTCGCTGCCTATGAAGACGGCGCGGCGCTCAAAGCGTTCGCCGAAGCTGTCGATATCGCCACATTCGAATTCGAGAACATCCCCGCCGATACGGTAGAGACCATCCAACGCATCGTCGGTGTTTGTCCGTCGGCCAAAACGTTGGTGATGACCCAGGACCGGCTGTTGGAAAAACAGCTTTGCACCACATTGGGCATCCCCACCGCCCCCTTCGCGCCGATCTCGTCGGCAGAAGACCTCGCCGCTGCCGTCGAATCGGCCGGCCTCCCGGGAATCTTGAAGACTCGGCAAATGGGGTATGACGGCAAAGGGCAGAGCACAGTCCGTTCCCTCAGCGAACTCGAGTCGGCCTGGATGGCCCTCGGCGCCGGCGACTGCATCTTGGAAGGATTGGTCGACTTCGAGGTCGAAGTTTCAGTGATCTTCGCTCGGAGCAGGACGGGTGCGCTGGACACGTTCGACGTTCCCGAGAACCATCATCGCGACGGCATCCTGCGGGAAAGCCGGGTCCCGGCACGGATTGCCGGCGCAGCGCTGGACACCGCACGAGATTTTGCCCAGCGGCTGGCTGCCGCGCTGGACTATGTCGGGGTCGGCGCGGTCGAAATGTTCGTCACCAAGGAGGGATCGGTCTTGGTCAACGAAATCGCCCCGCGGGTCCACAATTCGGGGCACTGGACGATCGAAGGTGCGGAAACCTCGCAGTTCCAGAATCACCTGCGTGCCGTGCTCGGCCTGCCGCTCGGCGACACGGGCGTGCTGGGGC
>CALJDF010000191.1 GCA_938023835.1 uncultured Alphaproteobacteria bacterium | reverse complement strand
CTCAATCCGAACTACTTCGGTGCCAAGCCGCACTTCGATCGGGTCGTATGGCGTGCGGTACCTTCCGAGGCGAGCCGCGTGACGCTGCTGAAGACCGGGCAGGTCCAGTGGATCGATCGTCCGAGCATTCGGCAGGCCGTTCAACTCCAGAAGGACCCCAACGTCAAAGTCGAATCCGTTGTTGGTCGTTCGATCTCAAGCATCCGGATGAACCCGAAATTCAAGCCTTTCGACGATGTTCGGGTTCGTCGTGCGCTCAACTACGCGATCGATAAGAATGCGATCAAAAAAGGCGTCTTCGAGGGTACCGGCACCATTGCCAAGTCTGTCGTGCCGCCGATCGTCGATGGCTACACGGATCAGTTCTTCACCTACGACTACAACACCGACATGGCGAAGAAGCTGCTGGCCGAGGCAGGCTACGCGGATGGCTTCGAGGCGGAAGTCTTCTATTCGGGTCTGACGCCGTGGCAGGAAACGATGGCCATTCAGATCGCCGATCAGCTCAACAAGATCGGCCTGAAGATCACGCCAAAGAGGATCACCGACTCCGATATGCGGTCGCGGGGTGCGCCGGCCAAGCAGGACATGCCGTTCTTCACGTTTGAAGATGGCCCGATTGTGCTGGATCCGGTCTACACCATGTTCCTGATTGCTCACTCCAAGGGCGTCTCGAACCGTGCCGGGTACAACAACCCGGAACTCGACCGATTGGTTGACGCCGCCAAGGAAGAGTTGGATCGCGACAAACGCATCGACCTGATGACTCAGGCGCAGAAGATTTGGGTCGAAGATGCGCCATGGATCATGACGGTTTATCCCGACACGATGGAAGCGATGTCCAAGAAGATCTCGGGCTGGGTGTACTACCCGGACGAGCACGAGCGCTGGGCTGATCTCGTTTCCGAGTAGGTCTGACGATGGATTTGAGGCCTCGGGGCAACCCGGGGCCTCAAGTCTTCTAGGGGGCAGGTGATCTCGTGACATTGCGCGCAATGTTGATGCGGCGGCTGGTTTTGGCCATTCCGCTTCTTATCGGCATTCTGTTTTTCACGTTCATGTTGATCCGACTTGGCGGCCAGGACCCGGTTGGGCTTTTGGCCGGGCCAACGGCGACGACCGAAGAGATTGAGATCGTCCGTGCCGAACTCGGTCTCGACAAGCCTCTGTTCACCCAGTTCTGGTTGTTTCTCGGCGATGTCGTTCAGGGCGACATCGGCAAGTCATGGATCAGCAATCGCTCCGTGACCCTCGACATTCTCGAACGCATCCCCATCACCCTGGAGCTCCTTCTTTGGGGGGTGGCATTGGGATCGGTTATCGGCGTGCCCGTTGGGTTGCGCGCCGCGTTCCGCCACGACAAGTGGTTCGACCACATCAGCCGCGGCATCTCGCTGCTCGGGTTCTCAATCCCGACGTATTTTCTGGCGCTACTTCTGCTGTTTGTCTTCTTTTTCTTGCTCGGCTGGTCGCCGCCGGGGATGGGGCGAATAAGCCTTTTGATATCACCGCCTCCAACTGTCACGGGGAGCTACCTGATCGATGGTTTGCTGGCCGGCGACCTAGAGGTCGCTCGCTCGGCGGTTGCCCAACTGATCTTACCGATTATTGCGGTTGCCATTATTTCCGCGGCCCCCATCGTCAAGCACACCCGCGCGATCGCGCTCGAAATCATCAGCAGCGATTTCGTCCGCTTTGCCCGTGCGTCCGGTCTACCGTCGGAAAAGGTCAGCCGCATCGTGCTCAAGAACAGCAGCACCCCGGTGACCACCTTTATCGGCACCGAGCTCACCGGCTTGGTGGGGAGCGTGTCGCTGATAGAGTTCGTATTTGCTTGGGGCGGTGTCGGGCAATACGGCCTGAATGCCATCATTCGCGGTGATTTTGCCGCGGTCCAAGGATACGTCCTGTTCTTGGCGCTCTTCTCGCTGGTGGTCTTCATCATCGTTGATTTGCTTGTTCTCGTTCTCGAACCCAGAGCGGTGGCAGAGTAATGGCGGACCTCGCATTGGATGGCGCACCAAAAGAGCGCAGCACCATCGAAAAAGTCTGGGGCAAGGTTGTCGGGATCAGTCGTCGCAGTCCGACGTCGATCATCGGGTTCGTCATCATCCTGTTCTTTGGGTTTTTGGCGCTGCTTGCGCCGCTCCTGATGCCTTACGATCCAATTGCCGCAAATCCGAATTTGATCCTAAGCGGACCATCGGCCGCACATTGGTTCGGAACCGACGGCAACGGCATGGATGTCTTTTCGCGCGTGATATTCGGATCGCGCTTTGCCTTTGGCATTGCCATTCCCGTGGTCATCATAGCGCTTTCCATTGGCATCCCAATTGGCCTCTACTCGGGTTACAAGGGCGGTAACATCGACGAAGCGATCATGCGCGTGGTGGATGCCTTCCGCGTCTTCCCTTCGATCATTCTGGCGCTGGCCGTTGTGGCCGCCGCCGGGCCTTCGCTGCTCAACGTCGTGTTGGTTATCGGTATTTTGGATGCGCCGATCTTTGTGCGGGTTGTGCGCGCAGAGGTCTTGGCGCTGCGCTCGAGTTCGTTCGTTGAGTCCGGCTTGATCGTCGGCAACCCCACCTGGCGGATCTTGTTTGTTCACCTCCTTCCCAACGCCATTCAAGGTGCTATGGCGCAAACTGCGGTACGGGCGGCTTGGGCGGTCCGCATCAGCGCGACGCTGGCGTTCCTTGGCATTGGCATTCAGCCGCCGACCCCGGAGTGGGGCGCGATGATCCGGCAAGGCGCCGAGTTTATGGTCAACGGCCAGTGGTGGGTGGGCATCTTCCCGGGTGTCGCGCTCATTCTTATGGTCCTGGGCTTCAATATGTTTGGTGACGGTCTGCAGGATCTTCTCGATCCCAAGCGCAGGAGTGGCGGCAAGTGAGTTTGCTGCAGGTTCGGGATCTGCATACGCATTTCATTTCGCGCAACTTGGACAACGAGATCCGGGTCGCTAAGGCGCTCAACGGCGTGTCTTTTGAAGTGTCGCGCGGCGAAGTCCTCGGGCTTGTCGGAGAGACGGGCGCGGGCAAATCTCTTACCGCCTACTCGGTGATGGATTTGTTGAAGCCGCCGGCAAAGGTGGTGGGTGGCACGGTCGAATTCGACGGTCGCAACCTGCGTGATCTCGAAGCAGAAGACATGAACAAGCTGCGCGGCAGCGAGATCGCGATGGTGGTGCAGAACCCGCGCTCATCGCTCGATCCGTTGACTCGTGTTGGCGAACAACTGATTCGCGTCCACACGGCCCACACCGACACCAGCGAATCGGCGGCGCGTGCCCGCGCGATCGAAAAGTTGGGCGCCGTCGGCATTCCCGCGCCCGAACAGCGGATGCGGGCGTGGCCGCATGAGCTTTCAGGCGGGATGGCGCAACGCGTCCTCATTGCCATGGCGCTGATGAACGAACCCAAGCTCATCATTGCCGACGAACCGACGACCGGCCTGGATGTGACCGTTCAAGCGCAGATTCTCGACCTCCTTCGCGAACTGGTCGTGACTCATAACGTCGCTGCCATGGTCATCACCCACGATCTCGGGATCGTCGCCCATTACTGCAATCGGATGGCTGTCATGTTCGCGGGTCGTATTGTCGAAACCGGCGATGTCGAAACCGTTTTCGATAACCCGTCGCACCCCTATACCCGCACGCTGATCGCCTCGACGCCCGAACGCCTGAAAGAAGGCAAGCAAAAGGTGCTTGGCGGCGGCGCGCCGCCCAATCTCTATAACCTGCCGCCCGGTTGTCACTATGTAGAACGTTGCCGCTTTGCCGACGAGAGCTGCAACAAACCGCTTTCGTTGGATCAGGTGGGCGATGGCCATTTTGCCATGTGTACGCGCTTGGACGCGGTGCGCGAGGGGTGGCCGTCGTGACCGAACCATTGCTGCGTGCCGACAAACTCACCAAGCATTTTGTAACCCCACGGACCGGCCAGACCGTGCGCGCCGTGAACGGCGTCAGCTTTGAGATGTTCGCCGGCCAGACCGTCGGCATGGTCGGCGAAAGCGGGTCGGGTAAGTCGACTGTGGGCCGCATGGTCGTGCGGCTGCTGAAGCCGACGCAAGGATCGGTCACGTTTCGCGGTCGCGATATTGCCCCGCTGCGTGACCGGGCCGTGCGCGCGCTTCGCTCTGATCTTCAGATGGTTTTCCAGGACCCCTGGAGTGCCCTCAATCCACGCATGCGGGTCAAGCGGATCATTCAGGAACCGCTCCTCTTGCATTCTAAGCTTTCCGACAGCGAACGGTCTGATCGGGTAGAGGAGATCGCGCGCAGTGTGCGATTGAATACCGATCTGTTGACTCGGTTTCCCGGCGAGCTTTCCGGTGGCCAATTGCAGCGCGTTTGCATTGCGAGGGCGATTGCGACGAGTCCGGGACTGATCGTTCTGGACGAGCCCACCAGCTCGCTCGACCTTTCGGTGCGCGCCGGGATTCTCGACCTTCTTCAAGAACTGCGAGAGGAGACCGGCGCCGCGATGCTGTTTATCTCGCATGATTTGGGCACCGTACGGTTGGTCAGCGACCACATCCTTGTCCTTTACCTCGGCCACATCGTCGAGTCGGGTCCGATGGCCAAGGTGTTTGACGAACCGGCCCATCCCTATACCCAAACTTTGTTGTCGGCCCATTTGCCGGCTGACCCACGCACTCAATTGCATCGGCATTTGCTTGAGGGCGAGATTCCAAGCCCGATCGACATGCCGCCGGGGTGTCCTTTCTCAACGCGGTGTCCGTTGGTCCGCGATGAGTGTCGAACCGCGCTGCCGCCAATGGTCGACATTGGCGATGGGGCACAACGCGCCGCCTGCATTCGCATCCGGGAAGGGTCCAACCAAGTTCCACTATAGGATCGCCCCATGACCGAAAACGCTGCCTACCCGCACCTCCTGTCGCCCCACAAGATTGGATCGCACACCATCAAGAACCGGGTGTGGATGTCGGCGCATGCGACCCTTCTCGTGCGCGACCACCTCTTCACCGACGAGCACGTCTCCTATTACGTTGAGCGCGCCAAGGGTGGGGTCGGCATCATCACTATGGAAGCGATGGCGGTGCACGAGACCACGCAGCCATACAAAGGCAAAGCCTTCGCGTTCGACCCGCGCATGGTGCCGCAGTATCAAAAGATCGCCGACGCCGTTCATCCCTACGGGGCCAAGATATTGGCTCAACCCTGGCACCGCGGCCGCCAAACCAACTCCGTCACCAGCGGCGTGCCGGTGTGGGCGCCGTCCGCCATTCCGTGCTCGGTCTACCGAGAAATGCCGCACGTCATGTCGGCCGAAGACATCAACGAGATCATCGAAGGATACCGGCTGTCGGCGCGCCACGCGCGCGAGGGCGGTCTTGACGGCATCGAGGTCCATGGCATGTCCCATGGCTACCTGCTCAATCAGTTCCTCTCGCCGGCCACCAACCATCGCACCGATAACTATGGCGGCAGCCTCGAAAACCGGCTGCGCATTGTTCTTGAAATTCTCGACGCCACCCGCGAAGAAGCCGGCCCCGACCTGATTGTCGGCGTTCGCATGAACAGCGATGACGGGCACGACGGCGGGCTTGGCCCCGACGAATGGGCCGATATTGCGCGGGCCTTCGAGGCCACCGGCAAGATCGACTATATCGGCACGTCGCACGGTACCTACCTCAATCGTATGCTGATCTATCCCACGGCGCCGGTCGATCACGGTTATCAAATGTCGGCGACGCGGCGGCTCAAGGATGCTGTGTCGCTTCCCGTCGTGGGTGCCGGTCGGATCGTCACCCCAGATGAAGCTGAAAAGCATCTTGCTGCCGGGGACTGCGACTTTGTCGCTTTGGCCCGAGCTCTGATCGCCGATCCCGAGTGGGTTGCCAAAGCCGAGCGCGGTGAGGCCAAACGCGTTCGTCCGTGTGTCGGCGCGAACTGGTGCCTGTCGTCCATCGCCGCGCAAGCGCCGATTGCATGCATCCACAATCCGGCAGCCGGGGCCGAAACAACATTTGGGGTGGGCACGCTGAAGAAGGCCGCCAAACCCAAAAAAGTGGCCGTCGTGGGCGCCGGCCCGGCAGGCCTTCAAGCCGCGCTGACCGCGAGCCAACGGGGTCACCAGGTGTCGCTTTACGATGCCCGCGATAAGGTCGGTGGGCAGGCGGCGTGGTGGTCGACCGTACCGTCGCGTCAGGAGCTTTCCGGGATCATCAAGTGGTTGTCGGCTGAGCTCGCGCAAACCGACACCAACATCGTGCTCAATCATAAAGTTGAGGGGGCGTTCCTACGCGACGAAGGCTTCGAGTCGGTCGTCGTGGCGACGGGATCACAAGGGGTTACTCATGGCTGGTCACCCCTGCGCCCCGAACGCTGGAACGGTGCGGCGCTGCCCGGTGCCGATCTGCCGCATGTCTTTTCCTATACGGCCTACCTTGAGGCGCGGCCCAAATTAGGCAAGCGCGTTGCGGTGGTTGATTCGATTGGCGGCAGGCAAGGGGCGGTCGTGGCAGAACTCCTCGCGACCAGTGGCCATGAGGTCTCTTTCATTACCCAATTGGGGCAGCCCTCACCGGATCTTGCCTCCTCACGAGATTGGGGCAAGTCGCACGGCATGCTGCGCCGTTTGGGGATTTCCTTCCACGTCGACCGCGAGGTCACCGAGATCACCAACGATCAGGTGGTGACACGCGATGCCTATACCGACGAAGCCGAGGTATTCGACGACATCGGGGGGGTGGTGTTGGTGATGGGATCGGTCGCCGAGGATCAACTCTTCCACGAAATCCTACCGGCGCGCGGCGATGGGCTCGAGATTCAGTTGATCGGTGATGCGTTGGCCCCGCGCCGCGTCAGCGACGCGATCCGCGAGGGCGAAGAGGCCGCTCGCGCCATCTGATACCGCCAGGGTGAGCTTTGCCCCTGGTCGAGCCAGCTATTCTGGATTTGCTTCCAGTCCGGCGCGGTAGGACGGCCGCTCGCGCACCGTGTCGACCCAGGCCGCGAGGGTGGGCCGCCCTGGCCGCCAGTCCACCTGATTGCCACGGTGCTTGCGTTGCCAATCGAACCACAGCAGTGCCCCGGCAATCGACACCAAGCCGATGTGGAACCCCTCGAAACCGGCCGCTTCTTGTTCGAGGCGGTCGAGGCACCGAGTAACCGCCGCCTGATAGCGATCGATCCAAAAAGGGGATTTCTCGCCTTCGGGGCGCCGCAATTCAACAACCCGCAAGTCGGCGGCATCGAACATGCCCTCGGACAAACCAAAAAGGCGCAGCGCGTCCCACCGTGCCGCGGGGTCTTGCGGGTACAACTTGGGCCCGTCATGCAGCGAGTCGAGGTACTCATAGATGACCGGCCCGCCGAACATCGATACACCGTCATCTCGGATCAGGGTTGGCACCTTGCTCAAGGGATTCGCTGCGACGAGGGCGTCGGGGCTCTCAAACGGGTTTGTCGGCACCAACGTCAGGTCATCCCACAGTCCGGCTTCGCGGGCCACGATCTCGACCCGGTGTACGTAGCCCGCCAACGGCGTATAGAACAACTGCATGGGTCACTCCCGCTTGATCAGCCGCCGATGTTAATTGCTAAGATGACCGGTGCAACTCTTGGCCAAGCCATATGGCCTAGCCCCGACCTTTATCTCCCGACAATACGGATATGATCAACAAGATCGCGCCCGACATCGCCACGGCATTGGCGCCCGTTAAAGACGGCGACGTCGTGATGATCAGTGGATTTGGCGACGCGGGATCGCCCACCGAACTTATCCATGCGCTGATCGACAAGGGGGTGCGGGACCTGACAGTGATCAACAACAACGCCGGCAACGGGTTGATCGGATTGGCTGCTCTCCTCAAGGTGGGCGCGGTCGCAAAGGTAATTTGCTCCTACCCCCGGTCGAGCCACTCGGTGGTGTTCGAGGATCTATACCGTGCCGGAAAGATCGCGCTCGAGACCGTGCCGCAGGGCACCTTGGCCGAGCGCATTCGGGCCGCCGGCGCTGGCATCGGCGGTTTCTATACCAAGACATCGGTCGGTACGCCGGT
>CALJDF010000190.1 GCA_938023835.1 uncultured Alphaproteobacteria bacterium | reverse complement strand
GAGTTCCTGATCGATGCCAGGAAAGACCTCGCTGGTGTAGTCGAGAAGATGGGCTTGGAGTGGGACTTGCGGCCTTACCAGCCTGTGGTGACCTACATCCCGTGCTTGGAACACGAGCATGCCGACGACGCCTACGATCTGCTGATCGTCAATTTCAAGCTGCCGTTCATGAACCAAAGCGTGTCGCAGCAGAACATTTGGCTGGACGAGATCGGACGTGCCAATCCCTATACCTACAACGTGATGATGCACCCGAGCGCCGCGGCGCGAAAAGGGTTGAAGGACGGCGACCGGGTGCTGGTGGAATCGCACCACGGCAAGGACGAAGGCACGTTGAAGGTGACCGAAATCGTGCATCCCGAATGCTTGGGCATTGCGGGGATGCTGGGCCATTGGGCGCGCAATCTGCATGTCGCGGCCAAGAAAGGCACCTCGTTCAACACGCTGTTGCCGCCGCCGAGCATCGACCGCATCGATTCGCTGAGCGGCCAAATCGACACCTGCGCCCGCGTGCGCGTCACCAAATTGAGTTAGGAAGCGACGCCATGGCGAAATACGGCATGATCATCGACCTGCAGAAGTGCATCGGGTGCAATGCCTGCACGGTGGCCTGCAAAGTCGAGCACAACACGCCCAACGACATTCACTACACACAAGTGTTGGAATATGAGAGCGGCGAATTCCCCAACGCGTCGCGCACATTTTTGCCGACGCTGTGCAACCACTGCGAAAACCCGCCTTGCGTCCCGGTGTGCCCGACCAAGGCAAGCTATGTGCGCGAAGACGGCATCGTGCTGATCGACCACGACCGCTGCATCGGGTGCGGCGCGTGTATCCTCGCCTGCCCCTATGACCAGCGCACCAAGGTTAAAGACGAGCGCACGGTTTTCCCCGACGGACTGACGGCGTTTTTCAACAATGCCCACGCCGCCCCGCCCAAGGGCGTCGCGACCAAGTGCGACTTTTGCTATCACCGCGTCGATCGCGGCGACGTGCCGGCCTGTGTCGAGACCTGCCCGACCCGCGCGCGTATTTTTGGGGCCTGGAACGAAGGCGAGACGCCGTTGCGCGAACACCTTGCCGGCCACAACCCGCAGGGTCTGCTGCCCGAGAAGGGCACCGAGCCGAACGTGGTGTATATCGACTAGCGGCGCGCCGGAGACTCCGGCGTTAGAACTTGCCGTTGTGGTTCTTCCATTCGCTGCGGGGCGCGACTTGTTCGGTCGTGTCCCAGTGTTCCACGAGCTTGCCGTCGGCAACGCGGAACAGATCGTAGAAGGCGGTATGAGCGCCACCGAGGTGGCCCTCGCTGACGCTCAGCACGAAATTGCCTTCGGCCAGGACGCGGTGGACCCGCCGGTAGTCGATATGCCGGCCGTCTTGTCCTGATGCCTCTAGCGCGGTGCGCAGTGTGGCGACGCCATCGGCAAGGCGCGGATTGTGTTCGGTAAATCCGTCTTCCGCGATGTAGTCCGTGATCTGGTCGTGTTGGCCGTCAATCAGCACCGTCTCGACGAAAGACCGCATGAGGACCCGATTGACCTCGGTTTGATTGAGGTCAGCCGCCTCGGCAGGGCCGTCTACCATCGAGCGACCGGATGCGTTGGGTCCCTGCCGGGGCTGAATATTGTCCCAATGTTCAACGGCGCGACCATCTTCGAACCGGAATACCTCAAACCCAATGTTGCGGCGCGCGAAGTCGTACTCGGTATGGGCAAAGACAAAATCACCATCCTCGAAGGCGCGCACGATATTCGCTTGGGGCGCGGTCTTGGATAGCCGCTCAAAAAGCGACGTCAACCCTTCGCTGCCTTCAAGCGTCTGTGGGTTGTGCTGAACGTATTTTGCTTCGTTGACGACGGCGATTGGGGCCGGATCACCGGTTTCGATACTTTTCAGCAAATCCCGGATTTGGTCCTTTTTCGCAGCAGTCATCCGATCACTCCTGTCGTCGGCACATTCTTGCGCCAATCATCGCCACCGCAACAGCAGAATTCACCGATCCCTTAGCCGCCGCATGGCACACATGCCTCACACTGGACGTGGGCGCGTTGCGTGTGCTTTGTACCACTTGTCATACCGACGCGAGGACCTTGCTTGTGACCGCCATTTCGATCTTAGACCTTGCCCGTGTTCGCGAAGGCAGCGATGCGCGCGGGGCGTTGGAGCAGGCGCGCGATGTGGCGGCGCATGCGGAAACATGGGGCTACACCCGGTTTTGGGTGGCCGAGCATCACAACATGCCGGGTATTGCCTCGGCGGCAACGTCGGTGGTGATCGGCTTTGTCGCGGGTGGCACCAAGACCATTCGGGTCGGCGCCGGGGGGATCATGTTGCCCAACCATTCGCCGATGGTGATTGCCGAGCAGTTCGGCACACTGGCGCAGCTTTATCCCGGACGTATCGATCTTGGGTTGGGGCGCGCGCCGGGCACCGACCAGCTCACGCTCCAGGCGCTGCGCCGCGGGCCGGAAGCGGCGGAGCATTTTCCGCAAGACGTTTTGGAAGTCCAGCATTACTTCGCGCCGGCGCAAGCGAACCAGCGGATCCAGGCGGTGCCTGCAGCGGGCATGGAGGTGCCCTTGTGGATTCTCGGGTCGAGTAATTTCGGTGCGATGCTGGCCGGCGAGCTTGGGTTGCCGTATGCCTTTGCCTCGCACTTCGCCCCGGACTTTTTGTCACCGGCCCTGCAGATCTATCGCGAGCGCTTTAAGCCCTCGGCACAACTCGCGAAGCCCTATGCGGCGGTTGGGGTGAATATCATCGCAGCCGAAAGCGATGACGAGGCGCGGCGCCTTGCCACGACACAACAGATGTCGATCATTAATATCTTTCGCGGGGTGCGCGGGCTGAGCCAACCGCCGATCGACGATATCGAGACCTATTGGTCGGCGACGGAGAAAGTTCAGGCGCAGCGTTGGCTCGCCCGTTCGATCGTCGGCACGCCCGCGACCATCAGCGCAGGCGTGCGCGACCTCGTGGCCGAAACCGAGGCCGACGAATTGATTATCGTGTCGGACGTTTACGATCATGCGGCCCGGTTGCGGTCGTTCGAGTTGATCGCCGAGGCCGTCGGTACGTCGAGCGGCGGTTAAGCGGTCGACCGCAAAAGGCGCGGTAGGAACGGTCTCCATTGCAGACGGAGGTGTGAGGTGTCGCTGACGATCTACCAAGGTCAACTCGATATCGTCTTGCCGGACGGAAGTCGCCACGACTACGAGCGATTCATCATCACACGCAACCCGGACGGCGGTCGCACCATGCGCACGGTAACCGAGTCCCCCAAGGGCGACCTGCTACGCGACGTCAATCAGATGGTTGACGCCGATTGGCGCCCGATCGAGGCGATGGGCCGGTTGTTTTTCAAAGGCGAGGCGCAAGGGACGGTGTTGCGCCGGGTCGTCCGCGACCGGCTGTTGTCCTACGTGTGGGCGGGCGACGGCGAGGTCGATCACGCCGTCTTCGACGCGCCCCCCAACCTAACCCTCGGGTTTCATCCGGTCATGCATGAAGCGTGGAAGATGTGCTTCCTCGAGCGCACGCATCACGAACCACAACCGGTCTACATCTATACCGTTTCCCATACGTGGAATGGGCGGGCACTCAGCCATGGTGGTGCCACGGAGAACACCACCGCGTATGAAGGCGACGAGACGCGCGTGGCGCAGGCAGGACGTTTCGAGTGCGTGCGTTTTCTGTGGCACACACAATTCGGCTTTGGACTGCGCATCTGGACGACGGGACCGGATATGATTCTGGTTCGTGTCGAGGTTGTCGGCGGCGATCGCGACGGCACTTACTATGGTCTGGCGACCCTCACCGAAACGAGAGCCGATTGATCGCAAGGGTAGAAGCATGGTGACCGATCTTCGAGAAGGCGGCCGCATCCTGGTTGACAATTTGGTCGCGCAGGGGGTCGATATGATCTTCCAGGTGCCGGGCGAAAGTTTTCTGCCGGTGCTCAACGCGTTGAGCGATGCCCCTGTGCGCACGATCACCTGCCGCCACGAATCCGGTGCGGCCAACATGGCCGAGGCCCATGGCAAGCTAACCGGGCGGCCGGGGGTGTGCATCGTGACGCGCGGCCCGGGCGCCTGCCACGCCGCCGTCGGTGTGCATACCGCACGCCAGGATTCGACGCCGATGGTGTTGCTGGTGGGCCAGGTCGATCGCCCGTTGCGCGGTCGCGAAGCATTTCAAGAGGTCGATTTGCACGCCATGTTGGGCTGGACGGCGAAGACGGTGAACGAGATCGACGATGCCGCCGATCTGCCGCGCGCGATTGCC
>CALJDF010000189.1 GCA_938023835.1 uncultured Alphaproteobacteria bacterium | reverse complement strand
GGTGGCGCCCCATGCGGCACGGTCCATACGCCCGGCACCTTCGACAACAATGATATCGCCGGTCTGGAGCAGTTGGGTGGCGACTTGACTGGCCAGCGTGTCGGAGGGGTCTTCCGCCGCCACGGTAATTGCCGGCCCGGCAATGCGCCAATCGCGGCGCAGCGGACGGATGGCGCCATCCATGACGTGGCGACGCCCGGTAACGCTGCCGGCGATGCAGCCATACGTGTCGTACGCGCTGGCAACCAGCGCGGCATCGGGGCGTTCGATTTCGGTGACGAAGGTATGCACGGCCATGGGGCGACCTCCCTCAATATGATTGTTAGGCGATCCAAAGACCGATCGCCGGGGTCATATTGTGTCGCGGTCAGCCGGTGCCGTCGATGCGAATTGAGGCCAAGCCATATTCGCCGCCGCGATTGATCAGCGAAAACCCGTCGAACGGATCGCGGAAGCCGCGGTCGACAGCCTCAAGAACCGGTTTTCCGTCAAAGTGCAGCGTCATAAAGCCGTCGGCATTGCGGGTCCACTTCAGGACCTGAATGGTGTTTTGCTTGAAACTGACTGGGGCCGCACTTTCTTGCACGACCGACGAACCGCGGCTGCCGCGGCGGATCAAGAGCGCATTCTTGCCGGGCTCCAACAACACGCTATAGCCGGTGGCGCGGGCAGCCCCTTGGTAGAGCAGCAACTCGAGCGAGGTGCCGGCACGGCGCTGGTAGATCTCGGCGGTGAGCGAGAATGGGTTGGATATCTTGGCCGGCAAAAAGATCTGCGAGTCCGTCGCCAATGGCGGTGCGGCTTGCCGGTTTTCGTTGCGGTCGTCGCCAAGGCGCTTGGTCAGCAGGTTGGCGATCACGCCGACCACCACCTCTTCGGTTGACGGCGCCTCGTTCGAGGTGTTGCCCGATTGCGCGGCAACTGGAGAGGTGGCACGACTTTCGAGGCCGGTTCGACTGACGAAAAACTCGCCGGTGCTTACCGTCCACGCCGGGTTGGCCCGGAACTCGCCGTCGCGGAAATTATCTTCGACCAGGCGTTGGCGCCAGGGGTTGTCGTAACGCGAGGCCAACGAGCGGAGATCGCGCAAGAACACCGGATCGGCCGCGCGGGCACGGTCGGCCTCGTCGGTGAGGCGACGGAGTTCGTCGATCAATTCTTGGATCTCTCCGCTGCCGCCCCGATCGATCGGGCTATAGCGCGACTGAGCGTGCGCCGCCGTCACGCCGATCGCGCAGACCGCGCAGACGAAGAGAGACGCTAAGCGCCTCACGGGCCTAATTGCCACGACCGCGCAGCAGGCCGCGTACCGTGCCGATGGGATCCTTCTTTTCGCCATCGCCTTCGGTGATGCTTTTGATGGTTTCTTGAACGGCTTCTTTGGCCTTGGCCGGATCCTTGAGGGTTTCCTGCAATGCGCCGGCCAAGTCGGGCTTGAACGACAGGTCCGACCAGGGGCCGCTGACGATTACCGGGATCGACACCCCGGAGGCTTGGGTTTGCCCGCCCTGCCCTTCGCCACTGGCAACCAGTTTGGGGGTGATGCGGTATTTCACCGTACGCGGTGGCAGTTCGACGGTGCCGGCGCCACCGACGCGCAGCAGCGGCGACAGAAGTTGCAGGTCTTGGTTGTCGAGAATCCCGTTGGTGATGGTGAACGTGCCGGTGATCTCGGTGAAGTCGGTTTTCTGCGGCGTGCCGGCCGAGGCATCCATAAAGGCCGAGGCGACATTGCGCAGCATGGCGCCGAGGTTGATGCCGCTGACCGCGCCGTCGGTGAAGCCGATGGCGCCGTTCCCGTTGAGATTGCCGACGATCTCGCGCTGGCTGCGACCGCTCCCGCGCACCGACATATTGCCGCGGGCGGTGCCCGAGATTCGGTCGAACCCGGCGGCGTCGGTGAGGAGCGGTTCGGCCTGCATGCCGGTGAGGTCGAAGTCGAGGGCGACGGCAGGCACTGTGCGCGCGCCGTTGGCCACGACCTTGGCTTTGCCTTGGCCCTCGTAGAGCGCCATTTCGGTGAGATCGGCGGTCATCAGGCCGCCTTCGACGGTGAGGCGCAACGCACTTTTCCCGATCTTGATGCTGTGCACGAGGATCGATTCGACCCGCAAGGTGAAGTCGGCGTTGATCGACTGGAGCGCAGAGAGATCAATCGGATCGTCGCTCCAATCGCCGCCGCCTTGGGCTTGCTCGCCGCTGGATGCACCCGAGCCGCTGCCTTCGCCGCCACCACCGCCGAGGTAGGGGTTGGTGTCGAGTGCCGCGACATCGAGGTTGCCTTTGATGCGCGGGACGGCACCGCCGCTGTTGAATTCGATGTTGCCGGTTGCGCGAATCGCATCGATCGCAATCGTCGCATCGGTGAACGCCACGACCGGTTGAGCCACGCTGACGGTGCCGGAGACGCTGAAGGGCCCGAGCACATCGCCGTCCATGTTGATGGGTGATCCGGCCCAATCGGCGAGCGCGCGCACCGAGGGTGTCTTGAGATCGGTCTTGCCGTCGATCCGCATCGACGCACTGCCGGTCGCCTGACCATCGAACGACAAGGTGAGGTGTTTGGTATCGATATTGGCGGCAAGATCGGTTGTTTGGTTGTCCAGCAAGGCACGCAGGCGTTCGATATCGACGGTGAGTTCGATCGCCTCGCCATGCCACGTGATGCCGCCGTCGAGATTGAACGGGGAATCGAGATTGGGCAAAGACAGCCGCACGTTGACATCGTCGAGACGTTCCTCGGTGCCGGCTTGACGGTCGGCGTAGATGACGGTGCCGTCGGTGATGGCGACGTTACCCAAGCGAACCTCGTTCAAGAGACCGGCGCTACCGCCCGAACCACCGCTGTCGCTATCAATGCTGGTGTCGGCCGCCGCGCCGCTTTCGGCGGTATCGAACTCCCAATTCGGTTTGCCGGCCGCGTCGACTTCGAGGCGAATGGTCGGGGTGTCGAGAACGAATTCGTCGACCGCGAGTTCACCGCCAAGAAGCGGGAACAGCCCAACCTTGAGACGCAACGCGCCGAGCTCGATCATATTCGCATCGGCTGCGCCAGGCGCGTTGGCGATGGTGACCTGTTCGAGGGTGAGTTCGACCGACGGGATGATCGAGACGCCGACATCACCGGCGATGGTGACCTCACGTCCTGTCGCCTTTTCCATCTGCTCTTCGATCTGGGCGAGGAGGGTGTCTTTCAGCACCAACGAAGGCAGGATGAGAACGACAACTGCGAGAATGACGACGAGCGCCACCAGACCGATCAGAACCTTTTTCACGAAAATCTCTTTTCTATTGCGCGTTGACTGTAATACCGCTCAGCCGGCACATGAGATGCACCGGACCCTGGCCCCGCGTCCCCAGTGTAGTAAAGTCGATCCACCTTTGGGGCCTTGTGACGAGAAAAAAATGAACAGGGAAAACCCGCAGCCACCCTCACTTAACGTCGTCAAAGAGCGCGCCCGCAGGCTGTTACCCATGCTGCGGGATCAGGCCGCCGCGACCGAGGCCAACCGGTCGGTGGTGCCGGAAACGGTCGAGGCCTTGCACTACGCGGGGCTGACCCGGATTTGCCAGCCCGCGCGCTTCGGCGGCTATGAATTGAGCTGGGATGCGCCAGTCGATCTCGGGCGCATCCTCGCCAGCGCCTGCCCCTCGACGGCGTGGCTGGTGAGCATCGTCGGTCCGCATTCGGCTTATATCGGGCGCTTTCCCCTGGAGGCGCAAGAAGCGGTGTGGGCCGATTCCAAAGGCGCGATTTTGGCCGGCGCGACGGTCTCTCGCGGCGGCACCATGCGCCGCGAGGGCGACGGGCTCCGCGTCGCCGGGCAATTCGGGTTTGCCAGCGGCGTCGACCATGCGCCGTGGGGCTTTGTGATCGGCACGGTGTAAGACGATGGCGCGGCGGTGACCTGCTTGATCCCGCGCGCTGATTTCGATATCGCCGATACATGGCACGTGGCCGGGATGCGCGGCACCGGCACCAAGGACATGGTGGTGAAGGATGCCTATGTGCCGCCGCACCTATTCATCGAGACCCGCGATTTGGTGGTGCCCAACCCGCCAGGTGCCGCGCACAGCGACAGCGAACTGTATTGGGTCGAGTATGCGCCGTATATCGCCACCACCTTGATGGGGCCGGTCCTGGGTGCGGCCGAGGGGGCGTTGACGGCCTATACCGACTCGACCAAATCGCGCATCGGCGCCATGTTCGGTGACAAGCCCGCGGACTCGCTGTCGGTGCAATTGCGGTTGGCGGAAAGCGCCGCCGAGTTTCGCGCAGCCGAACTGTTGGTCGAGTCTCAGATGGCGTATTTGCGCGACCACGTGGCGCGCCGCGAACCGGTATCGGCGGAAAAACAAATCGAATTCGGACGCGACCGCGCCTATGCAACCCGGCTGTGCGTAACCTCGGTCCATCGCTTGGTGCAGCAAATGGGCGCGTCGGGCTTGTACGATTCCAATCCGGTACAGCGGTTTTTCCGCGACCTATCGGCGATGTCGGCGCAGTTCGGCATCGGTTGGGATCGCAACATGGCGCCGGCCGGCCGGCAAATGCTGGGGATCGACAACGGCGCGCAGCATTTCTGGAAGACCTAAGCCGCGAGCACGTCCTCGAAACCGCGCACCAGAACATGATCGGCGCCCTTGCGCGCCCGAAGGTCGTCGAGCGCCGTTGCGGCCTCGGCCTTGCGGCCGCTGCCGATGAGGGCATGGAGCCACAGGCTCTCGAACACGCCGCGTTCGACCGCGCTGCCGCCGATTTCAATAAACCGCTCGTGCGCGCCATCTAGCGCGGCGGCAGCACCTTTGGCGTCTCCCTGGGTATAACGGGTGATGCCGGCAGCGTTCGGCAGCACCACGTCCCGCCAGGTGGGTTGCATCCCCGGATGTAGGCCGTCGGCATGGCGGGTCATGCTGGCGATGAATGCGTCGACATCGCCGCCGGCGCGCGCCAGGACATAAACGTGGTGCAAGTCGGTGAGCGGATCGGTGTGCCGGTGCGCGGCCACGTCGATTTGGGCGGCGATGGTTGCGAAGCGATCGCCGATATCGAGGCCCGCCAGTTCGGTACGCGCCAAAAGGTTGGCGCCGTAGAGCTGCGCCGGGCCCTTGTCGAGGTAACGCGGCGCGATTTCCTCGTCGAACAGACGCAGCGCCTACGCGCTCTGCCCGCTGCCGAGGTAGTGCAAACCGAAATGCATCCACATATGCGGGTTGAAGGATTCGTTGAGGTCGCCCAAGTGTCGAGGAACTGCGCGAGCCAGGCGACGCCTTCGGTGTCGCGGCCTTGGGCTTCCATGACATGCGGGACGGTGTGCTGGCCCAAGATCAGGGTCCGATCGATGTCGACCGCCGCGCGCGCCGAGGCCTCGGCGTCCGCGAAGAGACCCGCCTCTTCTTCCATGAACGACAGCAATGCATAGGCCTGACCGCGATCATCGATTTGATCGATCACCCGCCGCACCAACGCCAGCGAGCCGTCGGCATCTTTACGAACGTAGAACTTGAGCGTGCAACACAGGCGCACGGCATACATATCGCGCGGCCACCGGTCGGCGATCGATTCGAAGTTCGCGATCGCGGTATCGACATCGCCTTCGGCCCAGGCCGCGTCAGCCTTGACGAACAAGCGCTCGCGATCGGTCGGCGACGGCGCCGCTTCGGCGCGCGCGAGATAGTGCTTTGCCCGCGCCGGGTCGCCGGCATGTATTTGCAGGATCGCCGCGATGACGTTGGACATGGCGGCCGGGTCTTGATCGGCGGCCGCCACAAGTGCGGCACATTCGGGACCGTCAAGACTTTGATTGGCTTGGCGGTCGAGCAGACGATCGATCGCGGCAATGGTCTCGGGTTGGTCGGTTGAAACGGTCAGGCCGTGTGCGTCTTTGGGCATATCAAGCGTTCCCTGAGCGGGCAGCGTAGCGATTTTTGTCCGGCCCGAGAAATACGTCCGGACATTGGCTATACTGCGACGCCATGACGCAACGCAGCCAACCGCTCTATCAAGAAATCGCCGACGAACTATTGGACGAAATCCGTTCCGGCAAACTGCCGGTCGGCACCATGATGCCGACCGAAATGGAATTGTGCGAGCGTTTTGGGGTCAGCCGCCACACAATCCGCGAGGCCATCCGGCAATTGGGCGAGTTGGGGCTGCTGACGCGACAGGCCGGCCTCGGCACGATCGTCAAGGCGACCGAAGCGCGCGGCACCTACCCGCAATCCAACGAATCGCTCGACGCGTTGCTGCGCTACCCGCCCGAGACGGCGCTTGAGGTGCGCTCCAGCGAGCCGGTCACGGCGACGCTTGAATTGGCCAAGACCTTGGGCAGTAAGGTCGGCACCGAGTGGATCAAGATTAGCGGCGTGCGCTCGGTCCAAGGGCAAGACAAACCGATCTGCTGGACCGATGTGTATGTCATTCCGGAATACGCCCGTGTCGCAGAGGAAATCGGCAAGGAGCCCGTGCCGGTCTATCGGGTGGTCGAATCGCTTTTCGGCGAGCAGGTGACCGAAGTGAAACTCGATTTGTTCGCCGACGGCGTCCCTGAGAGCATGGCCGAGGCGGTGCAAGTCGCCGCCGGCACCCCGGCGCTGGTGGTGGTGCGCCGCTATACCGGGCACAAGAAGCGGGTCTTTGAAGTCTCGGTGAGCGTTCATCCCCAGGATCGTTTTACCTATTCCGCAGAGTTGCGCCGCGACTAGCGACGACTGGCCCCTTGGGGCCAATGTCCGTACAATTCAATCGATCATTTGACCGCCGCCCAAACAAGGAAGCTTGCCCGATGACTTCTGTCGCCGAGAAATTCGAAGATGACGCCCCCGCCACCGCGGCGCCCGCACTGATTTCCCGCACGCTGGCACAGTTCGCCCGCGGCCTTGATTTGAGCACGGTGCCGACCGAGGTCGTCGAACGGGCCAAGCTCAACATTCTCGATTGTTTCGGGGTAGGTCTTGCGTCCACCACCTTCGATTTCGGCCCGGTCACCCTGAACGGCGTGCACGCGGTGAGCGGCGACGGCGATTCGCCCATTCTGGGCAGCGACGTTCGGTTGCCCCTGCGCGATGCGGTGTTGGTCAACGGCACCTTGATTCACGGGTTGGACTTTGACGACACCCATGCCGACAGCGTGGTGCATTGCTCGGCCTCGGCGCTGCCGGTCGTGTTGGCGATGGGGCTCAAGTACGGCGCAAGCGGCGCGGAAATGATGACGGCCTATTTGGCGGGCGTCGAGGCGGATGCGCGGATCGGCATGGGCGCGAATGGCGGGTTCCATAAACAGGGCTACCACCCGACAGGGTTGGTCGGCGCGTTCGGTGCGGCGCTGGCGGCCGGCCGCCTGATGGGCCTGAGCGAAGAACACATGATGATGGCGCAAGGCATCACGTTGAGTACGACCTCGGGCGCGATGGAATTCCTTGAGGACGGCGCGTGGACCAAGCGGATGCATCCGGCCTGGGCCGGGGTCGGCGCGATCACCGCCGCCTACATGGCGCAAGCCGGTTATGTCGGCCCGTCGCGCGCCTACGAAGGGCGCTATGGGCTGTACAAGGTGTTTGCGGCGCACGACGTGACCACCGAACCGGCCAAGGCAACGGCCAATCTGAATACGGCGTGGGAGCTGATGAACATTGCGTTCAAACCGTTCCCGGCCTGCCACTTCAATCATGCGTTTGCCGATGCGGCGCTGGCGCTCCGGGCGGAACACGACCTCAAGCCCGACGACATTGAAGAACTCGTCGCGCTGATCCACGAACGGCAAGTGCCGGTGGTGTGCGAACCCGAGGCCAACAAGAAGGTGCCGGCCAATTCCTACGACGCCAAGTTTTCGGTGCATTACACGATGGCGGCGTCGATCGTGCGCGGCAAATTCACACTGGACGAACTTGAGGACGACGCGCTGCGCGATCCGACGATTCTCGATCTGTGCAGCAAGGCGCGCTACGAGGTCGACCCGACCTCGCTGTTCCCGCGCTATTACGGCGGCGAGGTGATTGTGCGCACCAAGGATGGTCGCGAGCTGCGCCATCGCGAAGCGCATAATCGCGGCTCCGACAAGAACCCGCTGAGCCGCGACGACATTCTCGGTAAATTCCGGGACAACGCCGGGCGGGTATTCGATGCCGCGCGCACCGAGCAGGTGATCGAAGCCGTGATGGGCTTGGACAAAGCACCCGACCTCGCGGCGCTGTCGGCCGCGCTGACGAAATAGCGCGGCTTAGCCGCGGGCGGAGATCGCGTCGGCGAGGGCGAGGATGCGCTCGGCTTTTTCGATGATCGGGTAGTCGATGAAATAGCCGTCAACCTGGATCGATGCGGAGCCTTCGGCCTCGGCGATCTTGAAGGCCTCGATGTGTTTCCGCGCCTCGACGATTTGGGCCTCGGTCGGCGTGAACACCCGGTTGCAAATTTCGATTTGGCTGGGGTGAATGCAGAGCTTGCCCTGGAAGCCCATTTGCATGGCCGTCGTGGCGGCCTTTTCGAAATGCTCGATATCGCGCAAGTCGATAAACACGGTGTCGATCGGCGGTTCCAGGCGCGCGGCACGCGAGGCCACGGCAAAGCGCGAGCGCGCGTAATAAAGCTCGGGCTCGTCGGGGGTCCAGATGAAGCCCATGTCGCGGGTGAAATCACCG
>CALJDF010000188.1 GCA_938023835.1 uncultured Alphaproteobacteria bacterium | reverse complement strand
GATATCAACGGTAATGACGTTCTTTTCTTTGGAGAGACCGCCAGCCCACCGGCCGCCAATCACGCCGCCGGCCGGGCCGGACATAAGAATGGTCACCGGGCGTTCCGAGGCCATATCAACAGTCGCAACGCCGCCGTTGGACTGCATGATCCGCAATTCCGCGGTGATGCCGTCTTTCTTGAGTTTGCTGGCGAGGTTGCGGATGTAGTTCGACGTTTTCGGCCCGACGTAGGCGTTCATTGCCGTGGTGGAGAACCGCTCGTATTCGCGGATCACGTCGATCACCTCACATGAGGTCGAGATGAAGACGCCGGGGAGCTCTTTCTGAACGATCTTCTTGGCCTTCATCTCATGCTTCGGGTTCAAGAACGAGAACATGAAACAAATGATGACGGCCTCGACGCCCCGCTTTTTGAACAGCTTGCAGGCGTCACGGACTTCTTTTTCGTTGAGCGGTTCTTCGATCTTGCCGGTCGGCGGCATGATCCGTTCGGTGATGGGAATGCGGTTGCGCCGCTTGACCAGAGGCTTGCTTTGCCAAGGTGCATCGAACTGGAGCGAAAAGTTGTAGGGCCGTTTGTGGCGGGCGATATGGAGGATATCGCGGAAACCACGGCTGGTGAGCATCCCGACTTCGGAGCCGTTGTGCTCAAGCGTGATGTTCGTAGCGACCGTTGTTCCGTGCACGATCAAGTCGATGTCTTTTGGGTCAACGCCGCCGATCTCGCAAATCTCGCGAACGCCGCGCACGACGCCGATGGATTGGTCTGCGGGCGTGCTGGGCACCTTGTGGACGTATACGTCCCGTGGGCCTTTCTCGAGTACCAGATCGGTGAATGTGCCGCCGACATCGACGCCGATTTTTGCCATTTTTTATTGCCTCCCGAATATGATCGCGCCGACCGAGCGATCCCAAAACGGCGGTTAGACTACCCCGTTTTTGGCCGAAAACAAGACGATGTACGGACAAACGAAAATGATCGATTCCCGCCGTCGGGGCGGCCTGTTCAGCACCCCCCTGGCCCGGTAATGTACCGCGCCAAGCCACTCGATAGTGGCGCCAATCCGCCCAATCACTGAAGAGCGACATCGCATGTCTGAACGGTTTCCCAACGCTTTTTCGCCGCTCAAGCTCGGCGCGTTCACCCTCAAGAATCGTATCGCCTTGGCGCCCCTAACGCGCCAATCGTCGGAAGATGACGGGACGCCGACGGATGAGATGGCGGCCTATTACGGGCGCCGGGCCCGTGGCGGCCTCGCCATGGTTATTACCGAGGGCACGTACACCAAGGACGAACTCGGCTCGGTGGCCTATTTGAACCAGCCGGGCTGCGAAACGCCCAGCCACATCGAGGGCTGGAAAAAGAGCGTCCAGGCGATCCACGACCAAGATGTCGTCGCCATCCTGCAGCTGATGCACGGCGGTCGCGTATCGGATCCTCGGTGCTTGTACGAGGGCGAGGCGCCGGTCAGTGCTAGTGCCACACAAAGCGACGGCGCGGTGCTCTACACTGACACCGACCACGAAATGCACGATCGTGGGCTCCAGCCACCTTGGCCCAGAGTGACGTTTCCGCCGGCGCGCGAAGCGACAAAGGCCGACATCCGAAAGATCGCCGAAGGGTTTGCCGAGGCGGCCGTAAAGGGCGTCGAGGCGGGGTTTGACGGGTTCGAGATTCACGGCGCCAACGGCTATCTCTACTACCAGTTCATCGATCCGACCCAAAACCACCGAACCGACGAATATGGTGGTTCGCCGGAGAATAACGTCCGTGCCGCGGTCGAAGCCTGCCAGCTGGTCCGCGAGGCCATCGGGCCGGACAAACTAGTCATTTTGCGGCTATCCCAGGACGGCGTTGACGCCTTTGGCGGCGCGTGGCCGGACGGGGCAAAATATGCCGAGGCAATCGGCAAAGCCCTTGCGGATGCACCGGTCGACGCCCTGCATTGGTCGAGCTTCGACTGGCGGGACAATCGCGATCCGAACTCGGACGTGCCGATGCCGAAGGTAATCAAAGAAGCCAGCGGCCTGCCCATGATCGTCAACGGCGGGATCGCCGAGGGCGCGGATATCGAGGACGTGATCACGTCGGGCGCCGGTGATCTGGTGGCGGTGGGCCGCCCATTGTTTGCCCACCCGGACTGGCCGCACATCATCCGGTCGGGTGCGCCCTACAACTGGATCGAATTCGACCGCAAATACGTGATCAAGCCGCCGTATGACTACAGTTACGGCTATCCGCTCGATCTCAAAAAATCGGATTGGGACCCTGATTTCAGCAAGCGTAAAACGCGGGCATAGGGCATCCCATGACCGAACTTCGTATCGTGGTTTGGCAGTTTGTCCGGATCATGGTGCAGCTCGAAACCGAGGCGTCACGCAGCCCCCAAAAGGGTGGCGGTCGTCGGGGCCTCTACGCGAGTTGGCGGGACGCGTGGCAAGAGCTCGACACCAAGTTGACCGAGTTGGGGAAGACCGATCATCGCGCGTATTCGAACCTGATGATGGACCAGGAGGTCGTGCTGGAGTGCGCCACGGCCGCGGATTTGGCCGACCTTGTGCAAACGGTGGACCGCGTAATCAAGCGCCTCGGTGACATGATCACGCGCAAACAGGGCAAGGTGAAGGACCTGCGTTTCGAACTCCGCGAGATGAAAACGTTGCGCCAGGAACTTGAGGCACAGGTCGCGGAAAAAGGTTAACTTAAAAAGTTAAAAAATTCGGCTAACGATCTAATATTAAGTTAATTTATTCCTCTCGAGCTTTGGCGCAGGCGTCCCGCGTTGCGGTTGCCGTGAGCCACCGGGCGAGGTTGGGGCAGGGCGTGAGATCAACGTCTGTCACCAACACTGAAGCCAGAACGCAGGCCACGTTGAGGTCGGCAATCGTAAACTGATCCCCGATCAGATGGTCGCGACCCTCCAAGTAGGAATCGATATAGGCCAAGCGGGGGGCGAGCGATTCTTCCGCTGCTTTTGCTTTGGCCTCGTCGCGGGCGTCTTCGGGCTTGAACATTCGCTCGATCGCGATCGTCACGGTATGCGGTTCGGCTTCGGCGGCGGCCCACATTGTCCATTGCTCGGCACGGGCCCGGTCGGCCTCGCTGCTCGGCCAAAGGCCATTGTCGTATTTGCGGGCGAGGTAAAGGTTGATCGCCAGGGATTCGGACATCACCACATCGCCATCGACGAGCGTCGGCACCTTTCCCGAAGGGTTTAGCGCGAGGTATTCCGGCGTTTTGTTCTCGCCGGCGACATGGTCGAGTTTGACCCGGTCGTAATCGACGCCGAGTTCATTGAGTGCCCAGACGCAGCGTGTCGCGCGCGACCGCGCGTTCCCGTAGATCGTTGGCATGGTGGTCCCCCCGGATGATGCAACTTGTGTGCGAGAGACATATGCTTTTTCGGACGGACTTTCATCCGAGAAAACGTAGGGGACGCGTCCACCATGAGGAGACACTGAATGGCGACCGACTATGCCCATCCCGAGTATTTGGCCGAGACGGCCTGGCCCGCTGAAAACCTCACGAACCCCGATCTTCGGATATTCGATTGCACGGTCGATATGACGAACGACCCGGAGAAGGGCTATTCGATCAAGAACGGGCGGGAAAAGTACGAGGCGGGCCATATCCCCGGGGTGGCGTTCATCGACCTCATGGACGAGTTCAAGGACCTCGATCATCCGCTCAACTTCATGATGCCGCCGCCCGCTCGGTTCGTCGCCTTGGCGTCCCAATACGGCATCGCCGATGGGCTGACCGTCGTGCTCTACAACGCCGGCCCGACCTGGTGGGCGACCCGGATGTGGTGGAACCTGCGGGCCCATGGGTTCAACAACGCCAAGGTCCTAAACGGCGGATACGAAAAATGGGTGGCGGAGGGTCACCCAACCAAGACCGGCGACGAACGCTATCCGGCCGCGCCGTTTCAGTCTCGGCCGCGGCCCGACCTAATCGTCGGGAAGGACGAGGTCTTGGCGGCGATCGACGATCCCGACACGCTCATTCTCAACGCCCTCTCGCCCGAATTGCATCGCGGCGACCGGGTGCAGTACGGCCGGCCGGGTCATATCAAAGGCAGCGCCAACGTACCGGCGCGGACGCTGCTCGAAGACGAGACCTATGCCTTCAAGCCGGCCTCCGATCTCGCGGCAGCGTTCGCGCCCGTCGGGGCAATGGCGGCCTCCAGGGTGGTCAACTATTGCGGGGGCGGGATCTCGGCCACGACCGACCTCTTTGCCCTCGCCCTGATGGGCCATGACGGGGTCCAGCTTTACGATGCGTCGATGACGGAGTGGGGCAAGGACGACAGCCTGCCCATGGAAACCAGGGATTCCTAGGCTTCTTTCGATCCGATGCGACGCCTGATCACGGTTTGGGCAGGCATCTCCTAACCGTCCACAACTAGGGTGTTTTTCGCTAGGATGGCCGGAATCCCTTGATGTCGCACTGGCGACGTACCGCTGAAAAGGAGCCCAACACGATGTCCAATATTCGCAACGTCGGCGAAATGGTCGAATCCAATCACGACGAGTACAACCGTCAGCGGTTTGTTTCCATTCTCCGCAAGCGCGTCCTGATGGATTTCGCGGGCGACATGAAGACGATCTACCAAAAAAAGGTGGAGCCCAATTTTGAGAAGAAGAATGGGCGGAAACCGAAGGATGGCCGCGAAATCCGCAAGGCCATGCTGCATGAACCGGTGTTCGAAGGCTGGAGTTCGCTGCGCTACAACGCCCAGCTCATGACCTGGTGGTCGGTACAGCCGGTGATCGAACGCAGCCTCGACGAACTGATCCAGGCAGCTAAAGACGCCAAGGCGGCAAATCCCGCCGGCGGTAGCCTCGAACTCAATCCGGATGTCGACGTGCCGCGCGCGATTACCGAACTCGACGTCCATTTGATGCCAGGGTGTTTTCATACCGAATACACAGATGACGATGTCGCCCAGGGTGCGGTTTATCATTACGGCACGACCGTGTTTTCCGGTGGGCTTCCGCATCGCCGCATTACCAAGGGTGGCGTCGCAAGTTCGATCGCGAACTACCTCAAACTCGCCTATCCCGACTTCAAGCCCGAACGTATTCTCGACATGGGCTGCACGGCCGGCGCCAATACGACACCCTACAAAGAGGTCTATCCCGATGCCGAGGTCCACGGCATCGACGTCGGCGCGCCGCTATTGCGCTTTGGACATGCGCGTGCCGAGGCCGAAGGGATGGCGTTGCACTTCAAACAAGCCAACGCGGTCGAGACCGGTTATCCGGACAACCACTTCGACATCATTACGTCGAGCTTCTTTTTCCACGAAGTGTCGGTGCCCGACACCAAGAAGATCTTCAAGGAGTGCCATCGAATCCTGAAGCCGGGCGGGCTGATGCTCCACATGGAACTCCCGCCGTCGGACCTCACGGATCCGTACTATAACTTCTATCTCGATTGGGATGCCTTCTATAACAACGAACCGCACTACGAGAAGTTCCGCGGATTGGATTTCCCCAAGACGTTGGCGCAATGCGGGTTCAAAGAAGACAAGCAGATGATGGTTCGGATTCCGAACTTTGCGTCGACCCCGCCAGAGGAATTCAAGGCGGTGGCGACGGGCAACGAGACGTTGCGGCGCGACCACGGCAATGGCGCGGTTTGGTTCACCTTTGGTGGTTGGAAGTAACCGAACCTAAAGGTGATCTAGATCAACGGGATGACACATGGGGCCGGGCATCATTGCTCGGCCCTTTGCATGAGTGATGGAGAAAAAAATGTCTGAGAAGTCAGTCCACCTTCCCCTCCGGTCGAAGGGCAAGCGTGCAACGTTCTACAAGGACCCCGCCGTCGATCAGCTTTTTGCGATCATTACGATGCTGACCCAAGAACTATCGGTCGCGTTTGATCGTATCGAGACCGTCGAACGCATTCTCGACAAGAACGGCGTCATTAGCCGCGCCGACATCGAGGCCTATAAGCCGGATGAACAAGAAGAGACCGAGCGGACACAACGCCGTGATGAGTACATTGGGCGGATATTCAATATCCTGCGCCAGGAAGCGGAAGCGCTGCTCGACAGCTAGCACGCACAAATAGGAGACGCACCATGTCGAACATCAGGAATGTTGGCGACCTCTTGGAACACGCGCATGACGAGCGCAGCCGGCAGAGCTTTGTCTCGGCGTTTCGCAAGCGAATCCTTATGGACGTCGCCGACGACATGAAGGTGATCTACGACAAGAAGGTCGAGCCGAAGTTCATCAAGAAACATGGCCGCAAACCTAAAGACGCGCGCGAAGTGCGCGCCGCAATGCGGCATGAGCCGGTCTACGAGGGCTGGAGCGCGATGCGCTACAACGCACAAATTATGACCTGGTGGTCGGTGCAGCCGGCGGTCGAGCGTCAGCTCAACGAACTGATTCAGGCCGCCCGTGATGCAACTGAAGCCAACCCGGCGGGCGGTTCATTGGAGCTCGACCCCAATGTCGTCATTCCACGCGAGGTCACCGACCTTGACGTGCATCACATGCCGGGGTGTTTTCACACCGAGTATGTCGAAGACGATGTCGCGCAAGGCGCCGTCTACCACTACGGCACGCAGGTATTTTACGGCGGGTTCGGCAAAGACGTAAAACCGAAAGGCGATGTCGCGGCTTCGATCGCGAATTACCTCAAGCTAGCGCGACCCGACTTCAAGCCGGAGCGCATCCTAGACCTGGGCTGTACCGCGGGTGCCAATACGTTCCCGTACAAAGAGGTCTACCCCGATGCCGAGGTGCATGGCATCGATGTCGGCGCGCCGATGCTGCGGTTTGGCCATGCCTGGGCCGAGGCCGAGGGCATCCCGATGCATTACCATCAGCGCAATGCCGAGACTCCTGGGTTCCCGGACAACCACTTCGACATCATCACGTCGAGCTTCTTCTTTCATGAGCTTTCTGTCCCGGCGACCAAGAAAGTCCTGAAAGAGTGCTACCGGATGCTCAAGCCGGGCGGGATCATGCTGCACATGGAACTGCCACCGACCAGCCACACGGATACCTACTACAACTTCGTGCTGGATTGGGACGGCTTCTACAACAACGAGCCGCACTACCAGAAGTTCCGCAATCTCGATTTTCTCAAGACCATCCAAGGGGCTGGTTTTGAGAAAGACAAAATCGAACTCATCCGCATCCCGAACTACGGATCGACGCCGCGTGAAGAGTTCGAGGCTGGGGCCCGCGGCGAAGAGGCGCTCAAGCGGGAACACGGGCTCGGCCGGGTCTGGTTTACCTTCGGCGGCTGGAAGTAGGGCCGACCCTTTTGCGTTAGGCGCCGATCTCGAAGCGGATCGGTTGCGCGCCTTCCCATAGGACTTTTTCACCGAGGGCGCCCAAGTTCTCGGCACCCTCGGTAATCGTCAGGAAGTGATTGCCGGCCAAAGGTCCCGCTGTGCTGGCAAACGACGCATGGCCATAGACGAAAAGGATTTCGGTCTCGCTAATTCCCGCGGGGTGAAACAGGATTTCGCCGGCGGAGGGATGGGCCGTGACGTTTTCTCGATCGACCCCGAGGTCGTAATCACCCATCGGAATCCATGCGGCTTCGCCGCTCCACCGGGCTTGGATCAGGCGGTTTTCGAAGGGAAGAATTTTGCGAAAGGCCGCGCACGTTGCCGGGGCCTTGGTCTCTTCCCAGACGGCGCGAAATCGGAAGTTGCCCACGCTGATCGCAATCATGGTGTCCTCATCAGGAGTTCGCGTGATGTCCTAGTAAGTGTCGAACATCCGCTGAATTTCGTCCGGATCTGTGGATTGAGTTAGAGCCAGAAGCGCCAGTACGCGGGCCTTTTGCGGGTTGAGGTTGTCGGCTGCAACAATGCCGCGGTCGCGCATGGTCTCCCGCCGGATGACACGCCCGCTGCCCGCGCGCGAACTAAAGATGATGATGATGTCTTTGGCGCGCGCGCGCTCGACGGCCTCTCGCTGTGATGGGGTCAATAAGCCCGGCGCGAATGCCGAGACGATAACAGCCTTGGCGCCGGCGGCGACGGCGGCATCGATGGCCGCGCCGTCGGCGCCGGCATAGCTGGCCACGATATCCACGCGTGGAAACGTCGAGACCTTGTCGAGGTCGAATTCGGTGTCGGCGGTGTGCGGCCGCGCCGGCTTGCGGTAGATCGCGGTGGTGCCGTCCGGGTCGGCATAACCCAGCATACCGAGGTCAGGGGTGCGGAACGCTTCAAGCCGGAGGGTGGAGCCCTTGGTTACATCGCGGGCGCATTGGATTTCTTCGTTTAGTATGGTCACGACGCCGAGGCCGCGCGCTTCCTTTGAGGCTGCGGTACGCACCGCAGCGAGCAAATTACTCCCGGCATCCGTAGCAAAACCGGAGGAAGGACGCTGCGCCCCGATGACCACGACCGGTAGGGACGTCTTCACCGTGAGGTGCAGAAAATAGGCGGTCTCTTCGAGCGACGCCGTGCCATGCGTGACCACGATCCCGTCGATCGCCTCACCGCTCTTGTCGACCTCGTGAATCTTGTTGACCAGCTCGTGCCAATCCTCCGGTTGGAGGTCGGTGCTTTCAACACGACGGAAATCGAATGGCACAATGTCCACCGTCTGGGCAACCTCAGGAAAGTGAGCAAGGATTTCAGAGACCGTAATCAAGGTCCCGTGGTCCATGTATTCCCAGAGGTCTAGGCTGCTACGGCCCTTGAACGAGATCGTGCCGCCGGTACCGATAAACGCGATGCGTGGCTTTTTCTTGGTCATTGTTTGTTGCTCTCGCCCTGTCAGAAGTGGCGGATGGGGTGGGATTCGAACCCACGAGAAGCGTGAACCCCTGCCGGTTTTCAAGACCGGTGCCTTCAACCACTCGGCCACCCATCCATCGCGGAGTTTGGGGACTTATCACGGGTCGCCGAACAAGTGAATGAAGGATTTTGGCCCTTGAGCGCCCAACCAATCCGGAGGTGTCGAAATGCTGCCTAAGCCGCGCCGGTATCGGCCACAAGCCCCGCCGCGGCGATCCCCGCGACGGCGCAGATCTCATCGTTGTCCGACAGTTCACCGCTGACGCCGATGGAGCCGATTACCGCGTTCTCAGCGGTGCGGATCAGGACCCCGCCGGGGATGGGCATGAAACGACCACCGGAGGCGGCGGCGATGGCCGCGACCACGCTTGGCCGCTGCTCCATGCGTTCGCCCAATGCGCGAGAGGCGCTGCCCATCGCCACTGCGCCCCAGGCCTTACCCATGGCAATGTCGTAATGCAGCAGGCCCGCACCGTCTTCTCGTTTGAGCGCCACGGCATACCCGCCGGTGTCGAGAACCAACGCGATAATTGGCTTGAACGATCGCTTACGCGCCTCGGCAAGAGTGGCGTCAACAATGGTGCTTGCTTGTTCTAGCGTCAGAGTGCCCAAGGTGTGCTCCTGTTGAAGGTTGGTTGGTTCCTAACGCGTATGGCCTGCCCCTGATCAGTGGTCCAGTTTCTATGAGAGAGCCCGGACGGTTTGAGGGTAAGTCGATTTGGCCATCGGCGGCAAGATCGTCAGTGGTGCAGGCGGTCTGTAGCCGAGTGATGAGTGCGCCTGACGGTGTTGT
>CALJDF010000187.1 GCA_938023835.1 uncultured Alphaproteobacteria bacterium | reverse complement strand
GGGCTCGAGTCGGCGCTGGCCATGTTCGACGCGCTCCATGGGCTGAACGAAAAACTGAAAACTGAAGCCGAGAGCGAGAACCGACCGCACTATCCGATCAACATCGGGATTGGCTTGAACTCGGGCGAATGTTGCGTCGGCAATATGGGATCCGACAAACGTTTCGATTACTCGGTCCTGGGCGATACGGTGAACCTAGCGGCACGCCTAGAGGGGCAGTCCAAGAACTACGGCGTTGGCGTCGTGATCGGACAAGAGACACGCAAAGAAGCGCCCGAATTCGCCACCATCGAACTGGATCTGATCGCGGTGAAAGGGAAGACCGAACCGGTCCTCATCTACGGTCTGCGCGGTGATGCCGAGGAAAAGGCGACGGAAGCGTTTCAGGCGCTGGAGAAAAAGCACGACGCGATGATTGCCGGCTATCGCAGCCAGCAGTGGGATATCGCGTCGACATTGATTGTCGAGTGCCGCGCCCTTGCGCAGCAAACCAACGGCGAAAAACACGGCCTTGGTGGCCTCGACGTGCTTTACGATCTCTATGACGAACGCATCGCCGCCTACAAGGCCGAACCGCCGGGCGCCGACTGGGACGGCGTTTTCTTCGCCACCTCCAAGTAGACGACGCGCGGCACGCCGATTTCGCATAATTGTTCGCTTGGCGGCAAGACCAGCGTGTGATTTCGTGCGCCAATTTGACTCGATGGGCAGGTATCGGAATAATAAGCCGTAGATCAAGAACAATTGACGCGATGACTTATTATTTCAAGTAATCGCCCATTCAACTTGTCCGTTATTTCCGCATTGAAATACTAGGACGCTTTTTACTTTCAGGTCATTGCCGGAATACTAGAGGAGCGCACCTCGACCACTACGTTGAATACATGCTGAAGCACACTGAACCATACCCCGGAGGACACGATTCTATGACGCAAGATGAGAAGACGACCCATCCGCACATTCCCGAGTTGGTGAACCAACTCAAGAAGGGCGAGATCGATCGCCGGCAGTTCGTTCAAAGTGCCGCCGTGCTGGGTGTATCCGCTGCCGCCGCCTACGCCATGGTTGGCGCGACGCCCCGTGACGCGCATGCCCAAGGCACTCCGAAATTCGGCGGCAATCTCCGCGTTTCGATGAACGTCAAAGAAGTCTCCGACCCGGCCATCTTCGACTGGGGCGAAAAAGGCAACGTGGCGCGCCACATTATCGAGCCGCTTGTGCAGATCGATAAGAACAACGTCGCGCAGCCGCACCTTGCCGAAAGCTGGAACGTTTCTGACGACCTCAAGACGTGGACGTTCAACCTGCGCAAAGGCGTGAAATGGTCGAACGGCGACGAATTCGGCTCCGACGACGTCATCGCCAACTTCGAACGTTGGCTCGACCCTGCGACCGGTTCGTCGAACCAAGGTCGCTTTAGCTCCATGACCGAAACGGTTGAGACCGGCGAGAAGGACGATAACGGCAAACCCAAGATGACAACCAAGATGGCGTCCGGGGCGTTGGAGCGGGTCGACGCGCATACCGTTCGATTCCATCTAAACAGAGCGGACTTATCGCTGCCGGAATCGATGGCCGATTATCCAGCGTTGATTGCTCATCGCGACTTCAATGGTGGCGATTGGTCAAAGAACCCGGTCGGCACCGGCGCATTTTCGCTCGACCGTTTTGGCGTCGGCGAGGTTGCGGTGCTGAAAAAACGGAATGCGCCGCACTGGAACGGCGACGTTTACCTCGACCAAATCACCTACATCGATAACGGCGACGATCCGGCAGCCGAAATTGCGGCTTTCGCCTCGGGCCAAGTCGACACGAACTATCAGACCAGCGTCGAACAAGTCCCGACAATGCGCGGCCTCCCCAATATCGAGGTCATGCAAGCCGTCACGGCGCAAGCCGGTGTGGCGCGGATGAAAGTCACCGAAGCGCCGTTCGACAACCTGAAAGTGCGTCAGGCGGTTCAAGCTTGTTTGGATCGGTCACGGATTCTCGAGGTGGTGTACGGCGGTTTTGGTGCCGTTGGCTACGACTATCACGTCGCACCGGTTCACCCCGAGCATGCCGAACTTCCCGCGCTCAAGCAGGATTACGCGAAAGCAAAACGCCTGCTGGCCGAAGCGGGTCATCCGAATGGGCTGAAACTCCGCATCGACTGTGTCGCCAACCCGACGTGGGAGCAGAACACCTGTAAGGCGATCGCTGAAATGGTGAAACCCGCCGGGATCGACATGGAGATCAATATCATGCCGGGCGGGACCTATTGGGACCGTTGGCTGTCGACGCCGTTCGGCTTCACCTCGTGGACCCACCGGGCCCTCGGCGTGCAGGTCCTCAACTTGGCCTATCGCTCGGGTGTGGCGTGGAACGAAACGTCATACAACAACCCCGAGTTCGACAAGCTGTTGGACGAGGCCGGTGGATTGGCCGACGTCAACGAACGGCGCAAGGTTATGGCAAAGGTCCAGAAGGTCCTGCAGGACGACGCCGTGATTGCACAGACGTTCTGGCGGTCGGTGTTTGTTTCCCGCTCGACGCGGGTCAAGAACATCTACGCCCAGGTCGCGTTCGAACATCACTACAACAAGGCGTGGCTCGCCTAAACAACCGCCACGCGCGTTCTCTTTGGGCCGGCTCGGGCGCAAGCGCCAGCCGGCCCAATTTTTTTCATCTCAAACGCACCCGTACCCTGAGCCTAAATGCTCCTATTCATCAGCAAACGCTTTGGCCTCATGGTCCTCACGATGTTGATCGTGTCGCTGCTGCTATTCGTCTTGTTGGAACTCCAGCCAGGCAACGTCGCAACGAAGGTCTTGGGGCCTTATTCCTCTGAAGAACAGCGCACGCTTTGGCTTGAGGCCAACGGCTACCTCAAGCCGCTGTGGACGCGGTACTTGAGCTGGCTCGGTGGCATGGTCACCGGCGATTTCGGTGAGTCCATCCGCTTCAAAACGCCCGTCGCCGACATACTGTGGCCCCGCCTGTGGAATTCGGCGATCCTGGCTTTTTGGACTTTTGCCATTCTGGTGCCGCTATCCCTAACGCTGGGCGTACTGGCCGGCATGCGAGAGGGATCGGCTCTCGATCGCGCGATCTCCATCACCAGTATCATCACGACCTCCGTCCCGGAGTTTGCCAGCGCCGTGTTCCTGTCGGCGATCTTCGTCTTTTCTCTAGGGCTTTTACCCGGCACCTCGGGCATGACGGACGGCTTCGATCCTCTACAGCTCTTCTTGCCGGTAATGGTGCTGATCCTCTACGACGTCGGTTACGTCACACGGATGACGCGCGCCTCGATGGCTGAGGTGATGACCACGCCGTACATCCGCACGGCTGTTCTCAAGGGGCTGCCCTTTAGACGTGTGGTGTTTCGACACGCGCTGCGCAACGCGCTGATCGCGCCCTTCACGGTGATCATGTTGCAGGTAAACTGGCTGCTGTCGGGTGTGATCGTTGTTGAGTTCTTTTTTGCTTACAAAGGTTTCGGCGGCCTCCTGTTGGAGGCATCGCTCAACCAAGACATCTTCTTGATCGAGGCCTGCACGATGGTCGCGGTGTTTGTCGCCGTGAGCACGCAAACCTTGGCGGACATCGGATACACCTATCTCAACCCAAGGATCCGATTGTCATGAGTGCGCGAGACACCGTTTCGCCGATTGCATCTAGCGTCGCCGCGCGCGCCTTTATCAAGGCGCTTCGCTCGTTGGCCTTGCTTCGCGAAAGCAAGATTGCAATCGCCGGCATCGCTTTGGTCGGGTTTTGGGTGATCGTGGCGTTGTTGGCACCCCTGGTGGCCCCCTTCCCGCCGAACGCGCAAATCCAGCCCTTTGCGGCGCCGCTGGCCGCCGCGCCCGATGGCGGCATCTTCCTGCTGGGTACCGATCAATTGGGCCGGGATATCTTGAGCCGCGTCATGTGGGGCGCCCGGACCGTGCTGTTTTTCGCGCCCTTGGCGACGCTCAGCGCCTACACCGTAGGGATTGTGATGGGCCTCGCGGCCGGCTATTTCGGCGGCTGGGTGGACGACGTGCTGTCGCGGGTTAGCGACATCATTCTGTCGTTCCCCGTTCTCGTCTTGTACATCTTGATCATTGCCACGATTGGGGCGTCGGGCATCAACATCATCATCGCCGTGACCTTTGCCAGCGCGCCGGGCGTGATGCGGATCGTGCGCGGCCTGGTGCTCGATCTTCGCACCCGCAATTACGTGGCGGCGGCACAAACCCGGGGCGAAAACCCGTGGTACATCATGCTGATCGAAATATTGCCCAATGCCCGCGGCCCGCTGATCGTCGATGGCTGCCTACGCATCGGCTACGTCATCATCACCATTGGGGTTCTGGGCTTTCTCGGCCTTGGCCTCCCGCCGCCCGATCCGGATTGGGGCGGCATGATCAACGAGGCCCGCGCCCTCGCTTTGGCGTTCCCGCATATGACAATCATCCCTTGCATCGCCATCTCAACACTGGTGTTGGGCTTCAATCTGCTCGCCGATGGAATCCGAGAGGTCTCGCTGCATGACTGAGACATTGACGGCGGCGGAGCCCCAAGCAACCGACGCGCCGCTGTTGGATATCCGCAATTTATCGGTGTCGTATTACAGCCGTGCCGGCGAAATCCCGGCGGTAATCGATTTCTCCTTGCGGCTTGAGACCGGCGAGGCCATCGCTCTCGTTGGCGAATCGGGGTGCGGTAAATCGACCGTCGCCATGGCCATCATGCGCTACCTCGGGCGCAACGGCGCCATCGCCGGTGGCCAAATCCTGTTCAAAGGGTGGGATATCACGACTCTGCCGCCACACGAGTTGCGCCAGTTGCGCGGCGAAATCGCCATGGTCTATCAAGAACCGATGTCCGCGCTGAACCCCAGCATGACGATCGGGGATCAGCTGATGGAAGTCCCGATCTACCGCGATCAGGCGCCCCGCAAAGACGCTTACGAGCAAACCCTCTCGGCTTTGGACGATGTCGGGCTGCCCGACCCGGCCCGCGTGGCCACGTCCTATCCGCATCAAATCTCTGGTGGACAGCAACAGCGCGTTGTCATTGCAATGGCATTGCTGTCGCGACCGTCGCTGCTGCTTCTTGACGAACCGACAACCGCACTCGACGTCACGGTCGAGGCGGGTATTGTCGACCTCATCGCGTCGCTTGCTGCGAAGCACCGAACGGGGATGCTCTACATCTCCCACAACCTGGGATTGGTTCTAGAGACCTGTTCACGGGTCAACGTGATGTATTCGGGTGAAGTGGTTGAAGAAGCCGGCGTCGATGCGCTCTTCGACACCCCACGCCACCCCTACACCAAGGGCCTGTTTGACTGCATCCCGCTGCCCGACACCGACAAGACGGGCAAACCGCTGGCGCCGATCCGCGGTCAGTTGCCGCTGCCCCACGAACGGCCGGTTGGCTGCAATTTTGCGCCGCGGTGCGACTTCTTCCAGGGCGGAAAATGCGATGCGGGCCCGGTTGCGCTGGCCGGCGAGGACAAGGACCACCGGGTGCGGTGCACGAAGTGGACCGAAATCGATTTCGCACAAGATACCGCGATCGCCGAAGCCGTGGCCGCACGAGACGAAACGACCGAGGTGTTGCGGGTCACCAATCTGAAAAAATACTACACGATCAAAGATCGCAGCATTGGCGCGCTGATTTCGCGTCGTGGCGCCGTCGACGTAAAGGCCAACGAAGCCATCACATTGTCGGCGCAACGGGGCGAAACGTTGGCCATCGTGGGCGAGTCGGGCTGTGGCAAATCGACCTTCGCCAAGGTTCTGATGGGGTTGGAAACCGTGACCGACGGCGAGATCATGCTCGATGGCCTAGCCATCGGGGCGACGCCGGTCCGTCAACGAACCAAGAAGCAGCTCGCGTCGCTGCAGATGGTGTTCCAAGACCCCAACGAAACACTGAACCCAAG
>CALJDF010000186.1 GCA_938023835.1 uncultured Alphaproteobacteria bacterium | reverse complement strand
CGATTGGTCTGGTGCGAATGGGTCGCGTCACCGCACCATTCAGATAGCGATGTGCAGGCCCGGCCGGGCGGCACCAGGCATTGTGGTCCCGCCAGGCGGCGTTTGGAGCCGACAGGCGGTTCTCGAGTGGACGATCGAAGCTCACGCGAAAGGCCGCGTCCTAGTCGGCATTGATTTCTCGTTCACCTTGCCGTTCGTTGATCACGGAGCCTATTTCCCCGGTGAACCGTTGTCCCCGCCGACAGCGCCCGAGCTATGGGCGTTGGTTGATCGCTTCTCGGACGGTGGGACCGATCTCTATGCCGGTGCGGTCGTCGCCACTTCTCCTTTTGCGCCCCATTTTCGCACCCCGCGCAAGACGGGGGCCCGGTTTTCACGCCGCCACAAGGTGGTTGAACGGGCCTGCGGGCGACAAGGGCTCGGGCGCCCAGAGACGGTCTTTCACTTGATCGGGCCCAAGCAGGTGGGGCTCGGCTCTCTGGCCGGCATGCGGTTTCTTTCAGCGCTCCTGCGTGAAACCCGGGCGATACAGGTTTGGCCGTTTGATGCTGTCCGGCCTGGGGTTTCGACCATTGTCGAAGTGTTTCCGCGAGCTTTTCTTGCTGCCGGGGGACAGGGCTCGACCAAGGTGCGCTCGGCCGACGCGCTCAATGAGGTCTTGGCGGCGTTCGGCTCGGAGCCGGTCGATCTGCAAGGGCCGGTCGACGACAATGCTGCCGACGCCGTGGTGACGGCCGCAGCGCTGCGCGCATGGGTGGGCGATCTCGGGCTCTGGCGGCCACCTGCCATGGACGCTACGGTGCGACACACCGAGGGTTGGATTTTCGGCGTACGGTAGGACTGTGAAAATCATTGCGGCAATTGCCATCGGCGGCGCCATTGGCGCGGTGGCGCGACATTTCGTTGGTGCTCAGATGCTGCGCATGCTGGGCAGCGGCTTTCCCTGGGGCACCCTCACGGTCAATGTTGTCGGCTCTTTTGCCATGGGCGCGCTTGTAGAACTGATGGCCATTCGCTGGAACGTTGGGCCGGAACTCCGCGCGTTCATGACGGTGGGTGTCTTGGGGGCGTTCACGACATTCAGTACGTTCTCACTCGATGTCGCTGTATTGGGTGAGCGCGGTGCGTTGTTGCCAGCGGCACTCTATGTCGTGATGTCGGTAGGCTTGTCTGTCTCCGCGTTGTTCTTCGGATTGTGGCTGTTTCGCCAACTCCTGACGTGACCGTCCAGAAGATCATCATCACGACCGATGACGAGGGAATGCGGCTTGATCGATGGGTCCGCAACAATTTCCCGCAGCTAACCCAGGGCCGCGTCGAAAAACTTCTGCGCAAAGGTGAGATCCGGGTAGATGGCGGACGCGTGCGCGCCAATCTCCGTCTCGTTGAAGGCATGGTGGTACGCCTCCCGCCGCTCCCGCCGCCGGATCCAGACAATCGGGGCGGCCTTGCGCCGGTTTCGTCGGCGGATGCCGCCGCCTTGCAACGACGTGTTCTTTATCGCGACGACGCTCTAATCGTGATCGACAAACCGTCGGGCCTGGCCGTGCAGGGGGGCAGCGGAATTACGTGGCATCTCGATGGGATGCTCGACGCATTACAGTTTGACGCACCAGAGAGACCGCGCCTTGTCCACCGCTTAGACAGAGACACGAGTGGGGTCTTGGTGCTTGCCCGCACCCGCGCGGCGGCGACGGCTGCAACGGCGGTCTTCGCGGACCGCAGCACGGAAAAGACCTATTGGGCACTGGTGCAAGGTGGCCCGGACGATGACGAAGGGCGGCTCGACTCTAGACTCAGCAAGGTCGTCGCGGGCGGGGGTCGGGAGCAAATGGCCTCCGATTCGGACGGAAAGGCTGCGGCGACGCTGTATCGGTGCCGCGCCCGCGCCGCGTCGGCCTTGGCCTGGCTCGTCCTGACCCCGCTGACGGGTCGAACCCATCAACTTCGGGTGCAGACGGCAGAAGCGGGTTTTCCCATTGTTGGCGATCCGCGATACGGGCCGTCGAGCGCTGTCCCCCATGACAAAGGGCTGGGCCGAGGCCTGCACCTGCACGCGCGTTCGTTGGTCATTCCCCATCCCCAAGGTGGCCGTCTGCAGGTAGAGGCCCCGCTGCCACCCCATATGGTGCAGAGCTGGCGCGCCCTTCACTGGGACGAGCCGTCGGTGCCGCCGGCGCGAAGACGACCGCAATGACCGGTGCGCCGCTCCGTCTCGCCATCTTCGACTGCGACGGCACGCTCGTGGACAGCTTTGTCGCGATCCACGAGGCGATGGCTGCGGCTTTCCGGGATTTCGGATTGGCGCCGCCGGCGCAGGTGGCCTTGCGGGGCATGATCGGCCTTTCGGTTGCCGAACAGGTTGCGGTCGTGGCGGCCGATGCGCCGCCGGACCTGCAAATGGCGCTCGAAAACGGCTATCGTCGTCACCGGCTGTCTCGGGTTGATCCTCCGGAACCTCTGTTTCCGGGGGCCCAGGCCTGTCTTTCGACCCTTGATCGTGAAGGCATCCTCATGGCGGTCGCGACGGCCAAGAGCAGCAAAGGCCTTCGCGCGACCTTGGATCGGCACGGATTGCATCGCCATTTTGTCAATTTGCAAACCGGCGACCACCATCCCGGCAAGCCGAATCCTGCTATGGTTCTCACGAGCCTCGCCGAGGCTGGCGTGGACGCCGAGAATGCCCTTGTCGTTGGCGACACGCGCTACGACATCGAGATGGCGGTCAACGCTGGCGTGACTGCTATCGGGGTGGCCTGGGGATATCATGATCCCCAGAGCCTTACCGCTGCGGGCGCACACGTGATCGCGCCCGATTTCTCGACCCTGACCACAATGATTGTCGATAGGTTTTCCGAGGTATGAAGCGTTTCAGGCTGTTTCTCTACGGTGTTCTCACACTGTTCGTTGTGGGTGTGATTGGGGCGGGCTTGGTGTCTCTGTTCTTCGATTTGAACAGTTTGAAACCGACCTTGGCCGATGCGGCCTTCGAAGCGACCGGTCGACAACTTGCGATCGAAGGCAACATCGAACTCTCGCTCTTCCCGCGACCGCGGGCGACGGCCACGGGCGTGCGCTTGTCCAATGTGGCGGGGGGCTCGGAACCTGACGTTGTGACGATCGATGTTGCGTCGGCCCAGGTTGCCTGGCTGCCGTTGCTAACGGGAACCGTCGACGTGCGGCAGATACAGGCCAGCGGCATCCGCGTGTTGGTGGAAGAGGGCGATGATCAAGTTGCATCATTGGCATTCACACCGCCCGAAAGTAATACCGAGGCTGATGACGACGGTGAGGTGTCGTTCCCCAATCTCATCAGGCTTGCCGACATAACGCTCGTACGCCGTGACCAATCCGACGACCAAACACTTAGGATTTTGGGGGTCTCAGTGCGGCCGACCAACGACGGGGGAACCAGAGTCGATCTTGCATTAGTCCAAAATGGAGAGCGGATAACGGCGCAAGGCCGCTTCGGCAGCCTCTTTGCGCTGTCGAGCGCTGGTCCCTTTCCGGTCGAGATGACGGTGCAAGCGGCGGCCAGCACGATTCTTGCTGAAGGGACGATCCTGAACCTGGGCGAGGCGCCGTCGGTCGACCTGATGGTATCGGCACAAGGCCCCTCGCTCGCGGCATTGGCGCGCATCGCCGGCGTTCAGGTGTCGATTGACGAGGCATTCACATTTGCCGCGCATCTCAATGGCACGGTCGATGTTCTCACGGCGCGAGATGTCGCGTTTTCCGCAGGTCAGTCTCAAGTCAACGGGGAGGTGACGCTGGATTCCACCGGCGACCGACCGCGCGTGACGGCCCAGTTCCGTTCGCCGGCCCTACGGATGTCGCGCGATGACGGCGTCGGGCCATCAGAAACGACCGAAAGCACTGACTCCGCCGATGGCTCGCTCTTGACTGACGCGCCTCTGCCGTTCGCCGCGGCGCGGGGCTTTGACGCTGACCTTTCCCTTGAGGTCGAGACAGGAGAAGCGTTCGGGCTATTGCTCAACAACGTGGCACTTGCGCTCAAGAGCGAGGGTGGATTGGCGACGATCGAGAGGTTCAGCGCCGATACGGCATCTGGCGCGTTCACGGCCACGGGGCAGCTTGATGCCAGGACCGATGAGGCCGTTCTTGCGCTGAGCGCACAAGTAAGCGGTTTGGACGTCAATAAGCTTCTGGAATCATTCAATATTCCTGGCACCTCCGCGCAACGGGCGGGGGCCAGTATTGAACTTTCGTCGCGTGGCACGAGTGCGCGGAACTTCGCTGACAACGTCAATGCCACGGTGCGGCTGGCGGGTCTCATGATCGCGTTCGATGATGCGGCGACGTTGATCCTCAATGAGGCCAGCGCCCGATTTGAAGGCCGCGAAAAACCGATCATCGTGTCGGCCGTGGGCAACATTCGCGGTGAGGCGATGAAGCTTGGTGGTCGGCTTGATCCGCTTGCGGCATATCAGCCAGGCGCGCCCTATACGTTTCAGTTCACGGCAACGGGTGCTGGCGCAACCGCCGACGTAGAGGTCGACATGCGGGCGGCGATGGTCGATGGCTTGAACATGCGGGCTGTGGTCAAAGGGGATCGTCTTTCGGATCTTTCTAGAATTTACGGAGCAGATCTGCCACCGGTCGGTCCCTACGATGTCCGTGGCGTCCTTGCCCTTGCCGACGAGACAATTGCACTCCGGGAAGCCGTTATCCGAGTGGGAGAAAGCGACCTGCAGGGCGATTTCTCGTTTGCGTTTGCGGGGGGGCGGGTCAAGGCAGTGGCCGACGTTCGATCAGAACGTCTTGATCTCGCGGCATTCGAGGCCGCGGTTGACAACACGAGCGAGCCTGATCGAGCCACGCAGCGTGCTGTAAACGACATGCCCCTGAACATCGCGCCGTTCCTGGCGATGGACGCGAAGATCAACCTGACCGCCAACTCAGTGGTGACCTCGGCCCTTCGTCTCGAGGACGTTTCTGTTGCGATCGCGTCGGACTTAGGAGGTGTTCGCGTCGAGCACTTGACCGCGTCCCTTGACGGCCAGGCGATCGAGGCCTCGGGCATCGCTTGGCAGGCCGAGGGCGGCGTGGCGGTCGAGGCGACGGGAGAGATCAAGGGTGTCGATTCGATGGCGCTCCTGGCGTCTTCGGACCTTGCCGAGCGCCTTGATGTGGGTGACCTCACGGTTTCGGTTGGGGTGTCGAGCGAGGGGTCAACGGCGCTGCAACTCTTTGACGCGATGCAGGGCGAAATCGTGGCGCGCGATCTCCGTTTTGCATTTAAATCCAATGACGGGCTCCCACATGATCCGATCACGCTCAACACGTTACGGATTGCGACGGCAGGTGACGGGCAGGCGGTGACAATAGAGTCGCAGGGAACCTTTGGACGGGAGCCACTGGAAATCAAAGGAGCGCTTGCGCCGCTTGCGGAGTTACGGCTGATGCAGCCGGTGGCCCTGGACTTTTCGATGACCACACCGTCGTCCCGCGTTAGCGTCAAAGGCATATCACCAGAGCGCACCCGGCCAAGGGATTTGCGCTTTTCTGTCGACGCTGAAGGCTTGATCGTTCGCGAGGTCGCCTATGCGGCTGGGTTGGCGCTCGATCCGGACGGGCCTTGGCGGGTGCGGGGGGCGCTAGAGACCACCGAGACGTCGATCGCCGTAACAGAGCTCGACGTGGCGATTGGTGGATCGGATCTCACTGGCAATCTGTCGATTGAGAACGGCGGCGAGGGTCGCCGGGTGTCCGGCCGGATCAAGTCGGCAAACCTTGCGTTGGGCGATTTCATTCGTGTCGATGACGAAGACCCCGGCCAGGAACCCGCAAGTGCGCCAACCCCGCCGGCTGAACCGGCGTCGGGCCCGGTATTCTCAACCGCGCCCTTCGATGCTGAAGCGCTACGCCGCCTTGACGTAGACGTTGGGGTCGAACTGAAGGCCTTCTCGGGACGCAGTCTTGCCGCCAGCGATCTCGTCATCGTTCTATCCGGGCGGTCCGGTCTCTTCGCGCTTGACCAATTCTCAGCGACCCTTGACGGGCACCCCGTGACCGCCACGTTGAGTGTGGATGCGCGCAGCGATGAGATCATTGTTGCGGCATCATTGGCGGGGGGGCCGTTTGACGCGAGCCGGCTCGCGACAGAATTGACCGGTTCTGCAGACCTTGCGCGACGGGTCAGCCTGCCGGTCGAAGTAGATATTCAATTGCAGGGCACCGGCAATTCGCCTCATGGAATCGCATCCACCGCAATGGGGGCGATCAGCGTGACAGGAGGGAAAGGATTCATCCGCCAAAAGGGGTTCAAGTTTCTTGATCAAGGCCTCCTTCGCCAACTCACGCCGTGGGCGAAGGAGGCAAGTAATCGGACCAATATCAATTGCTTTGTGACTCAGTTTGACGTTGAAGCGGGTGTTGCGAACACGCGAGCGATGCTTCTTGATGCGGAATTCTTGAGCGTTGCGGGGAGGGGCACCATTGATCTTGGCAAGGAATTGCTCGACCTCACGCTAACCCCTCGGCCCAAAGAAGTGCGGCTTCTTGATCTTGCCGTGCCGGTTTCCGTCACCGGACCGCTCAATGCGCCAAGCGCACTCCCAACCGCGGGCGGCACCGCCAAGAAAGTCGTCACCACATTGGGTATCTTCGTTAATCCATTGGTTTTGTTGGTGCCGGTCATCGAGGGCGTTACGGCTGAAAAGAACCCGTGCCTCGCAGCACTTGAGCGCGCGAAATCGGGCGAGTCCCAGCCGACCGGGGCCGTCGAAGGGGCTATTCGCGGGGTCGGTCGCAGTATTGGTCGTATCCTGGGTAACGACGGCGAGTGAAGCGCTTTTACGAGTTGGCGACCGCCGCACGCCGCGACGATGGGTTCACCATTCTGCTCGACGCGCGCGCCATGTTGACCCCGGCCAAGAACCCGATCGCACTGCCCACTGCGGCACTTGCAGAAGCGATTGCCGCAGAGTGGTCGGCGCAGACCGAAGAAATCGATACGACAACGATGCCGCTAACCCGTCATGCGTATACGGCGATCGATGGGGTGCGCCAGAGCACCCCCCAAGTCGTGCAAGAAATCGCCCGCTTCGCCGAGAACGATCTGACCTGCTACTGGGCAGAGGGGCCGGACTCTCTTACCGTCGAGCAAGCAGCGACTTGGCAACCCCTGCTGGACTGGCTTCAAGAGCAGTATGGAGCGTCGCTTGCGGTCACACGAGGGATCATGCCGGCACAACAACAAGCCGAGAGCCTCGCGGCGCTGACCGCGGTCGTTGCCGCCCACGATCCGTTCACTCTGACCGCGCTACACACGCTCGTCAGCATTAGCGGGTCTCTTGTCATCGGTCTCGCCGTGAGTGCGGGCCATCTTGATTCAACGCGCGCTTGGCGGATAAGTCGGATCGATCACGACTATCAGGCAGCCCAGTGGGGTGAGGATCCCGAAGCGGCGGCCGATGCCGCCCGGACCAAGGCCGAGTTCGAGGCGGCCGCGCGCTTTCTGTGTTTTGTCCGCGTCCCGTGAATCTAGGATTTGTCACCGCTAACGTGGTGCCCGAGCGGTCGGGGGC
>CALJDF010000185.1 GCA_938023835.1 uncultured Alphaproteobacteria bacterium | reverse complement strand
AGAGCGGCAACAGTCGGCCAGCCCCGCCGGGGACAGCCTCAAAGTAGACCGCGAGCCGTTCGATCACGCCGAAGGCCTCACCGAATAGAGAACATAGGCGTCGTTGCGATGCACGGCGTCCAGCCCCGCTATGTCGTAATCACGACCAGATTGGGCAACAAGCCGCGCCCGACCCCGCCTGTTTTCCAAAACATGCGTCACGCCGCCGTCGCGGATGAGATCGGGCAAACGCGCCGGGTCGACATAGGGGTAGCGCCAGAAGAACTGCGCGATAAAACGCCCAGCATCGCCTAAGGCTGTGAGATCACCATTGTATTTCACCAGCCTAACCTCGGTGGTCGCGAGAAAATAGTAGCTTTCGGGGTCATGGAGACAGAGCAACACCGCGTCGTCAGCCAGCACCTGGGCGATGTCCGCTTCTTCCTTGCCGCCGAACCCTGTTTGCGTTCGGTGCATGAAAATCGTGGTCGCAAAGTACCCGACGAGGGCGGACACGACGATGAGGCCGACGATGGCCGGACTGGGGTTGGCGGCCCACAACAACACCCACGCCGCCGGTGCGGCGAACTCGAGATAGCGTTCGCTTTCGCCAAGAATACGGGCGGGACCGAATGCCGTGACCAGCCAAGGCACCACCGCGGCCAGCGTCAGGGCCAACGCAAAACCGCCCGGCGCGGACGTCAGCTCGCTCGACCACGCCAATCCCAGCGCCAAGACCAAAGGGAAGTGACGAATCAAACCCGACACAAGCGGGTTGTGCCACAACGCCTCCGCCGCAAAACGGTGCATATCTAGTGCGCGCAAGGCGCCAACCAGCGCCCGCCAATTGCTGCGGTGCGCGACCATCTCTTGGTTGCGCCGGAGGTACCACGTCAGGTGCCCGATCTGCCCGACCAGTTGCCGAACAAACATGGCGCGAAACAGCAAGAGCGCAAGAACGACCGCTGCAGCCGAAGCCAGGAGCGGCTCGTACCGCCCCATCAAAAGGGCCACGAGTGGCGCCACGAAGACCAAGTTCTGCACGGCGAATTTCGAGGTCAGGAGCATCAACGTTAACGGGAGCACCGAAATGATCCAAGCCTGGGGATATGCGTCCGCCGCAATCCAACAGACGACGCCCAGGGCGTAAAACGTTTGACCCCAGACGCGCGGCGTCAATGTGAATGCTCGTGGGCCAATGTGAGGCAAGATCAGACCGGGCAGCAACAGATAGAGCCCCGCCGCGGCCACCGCCGTCCCAAGATCGACAACACCGAGGGCGTACAAAAGCCCTGAGGTCGCGCCGCCGACAACCAAGTCGCCGGTCACGCCACCGAACCGGTCCACCCAGCGAACCTGACGAGGCGGCAGAAACGACAGCAGCCAATGAAAGAAGGCGGGGTAGGCATGACGACCTGGACCCACGATGCGCGGATTGCGACGCGGCAACCGGTGACTCGTCTCCCGAATTAGCCGGATATAGGCGAGGTGATAGTAAGCGTCGGTTCCCTGGTACTGCGGCCACACAACGCGCGGCGCAGCCCGCAACAGAACAGCGACCGCCAACACGATCACGCCCAATGCGAGCGGCACCGCCACCAAGGTCACGCGGCGGTCTGCCCAAGCAACGACGCGTAGATTCGGCGTTCATCGGCGCGAACCCGATCGGGATCGAACATGCTGTCGGCCACGACGCGACAGGCGCGCGCCATCCGCTGGGCTTCCGCCGGAGCGTCGAGGGCGGCGCGCAACTGCATCGCCATATGTTTCGAGTCCGGGAAATCCGCAAGGAATCCGGTTTCACCGGGCCGAACGATTTCGGCATGCCATTCGATATCGAACGCCACGACCGGCAAATCGAGCAAGATCGCCTCGACCAAAGAACTTCCGCCATAGGGCACCAAAGCGACATCCGAGAACGCGGCCGCCGATCGGATGAAGGCACGATCGCGAAACCCCAGAAAAAGTGCACGCGCGGCTAAGCCCGCCGCCCGAGCGCGGGCTTCAAGCGATTCGCGCAACGGCCCATCGCCAATGACCACAAACGTCACGTCGGCCTGGGTCGCCGCAAGATCGATGAACGCCTCAAGCGCTTCTCGCACGTATTTTTCCGGGCCCAATCGAGACCACAACAAAACCACCCGCCCGGTTTGAGGGAACCCCGGCAGAGCGTCGCGCGTGGCGATGGGCGCGTCGAGGATAGTTCGATCGATCGCAATCCGTGCCAGCCGGCTCTTGGACGGATCGGCCCCATTCGAAATGGCGCTTTGCAAGTTGTTTACGTTGTAGCCCACCACGAGATCACATCGCCGATAGAACCCTTCGGCGATCAGCCGATGAACCGCACCCGCGAACATTCGCGGCAAGAGCCAGCGACTTCGAATCCGACAGTAGAAGTAGGCGCCCAGAGAATACGTCAGCAGATCGACATTGCCACGAACCTGGGTCGTAAGACGGCAGCCTGTCAGCAATTGAACGAGCTGCGCCCGCGGCACCATCGCACTGGGTGACATGACCTCCAGCACGTCTCCACCCAGTCGGCGCATCAATCCAATGACCGCCAGAATACTCAGGAGTTCCGTGGCGATCTGAGTGGTTAGTGGCAAGGATCGGACGATCGCATCGGGCCACTTAATGGGTAGGACCAACTCAATGCCGACAACGCCCGGCCCGAGTTTTCTCGTGAACGCTGGCCGGCCACCGACATGCACGACGTACGTTCGCACAAAAGGTGCGCGACCATAGAACCGAGCGAGACCTTCCGGGGTATTAAGCCTATGGGTGTCCGCAATCGTGTCTGCGGTTACCGAGACGATGACGTTACGAGCTGTGTCGAACCGGCGCACGAAAATGGGTGCGATGAGAAGAGCCGGGAGCGCAACCAAAACGACGACCGCGGCGACACCAGAGTCGATCAGGCGCAGGGCCCGATGGCCCCATGTGTTAGTCATACCGAAGCTTGATGGCGCCGTCGGTGCCGACCTCGACGGCGCCAATCGATTTTGCCGGCGTGCCACCGACAATCGTGCGGTCGGCAACGTCGCGATTTACAAAACTGTTGGCCGCAATAACGCATTGCGTGCCGATGGTCACCCCACAGCCGACGATGACTTGGCTTCCGATATAGGTGCAGTCTCCGATGGCGACTGCGCCAACGCGTTTTGGCGCCGTACCGCCGGACAGCGCCCAAAGAACCGTGTCGTGCGTGTAGATTTGCACGCCCGCCGAAATGGAACAGTGATGGCCGATGGCGAGGCCACCTTGGGATCCGTCCAGCAAGGTGTAGGGCCCGATCCAACTCCCCTCGCCGACGCGAACATCGCCGTAAACCAAGCTTGAGTTGTAGATGCTGGCCGCCTCTCCGAAGCCGAGCCGCTTCGCGCGTTCCCAACGGTCGAACATGCCGTCTTGGAAGGGCAGGCTACGGTCGAAGTCACGGCGCAACGCCTCGTCGGTGCGTTCGTGCAGGCCCCTGATCGCGTTTCGAAGATCGTCGTCCTTCATGCCAGACCCTCCCAGCGTCCATGCGCGAAGATATCGAGCCAGTTCTCGATGCATAACAGCGACCAGATCAGCAGTCGTCGGTTCTCGCGACCCTCGAGGTGATCGTTCACCAGGTCGGTCACGGTCTTGCGGTCCAGGACATCGTAAATTCGCGCGCGCGGGGACATCAATAGATCGCGCACGTAATCGATGCTCTCGCCACGGAACCAACTCGCGTCCGGCCCCGAGAACCCTTGCTTTTCACGCTCGGAAATGTCGCTAGGCACATGCCGGGCCATCGCTTTGCGCAAAAGCTTTTTGCCGTCCTTGGTCCGCGCGAAGTATGTGTGCAGTTTGCCGGGATCGTTTTCGTTCATCCGCACAACGTCTTGCAGGTTATCGAGCTTCATCGACGTCGGTAACGCCATCGCAAAATCGACCAGATCGTTGTCCAAGAACGGCACGCGCGTTTCAAGGCTATGCGCCATCGACAGTTTGTCATCGACCGTCAACAGACCATGCAGAAAAGTCTTAGCCTCGAAATACATCGAGTGATTGATGTAGTCCTCCGGTCGAGTCAGTGACGAGGCGTGTTCCTGGAAGACGTCGTGGAAGATCTGTCTTGGATCGACGGCCGCCGCATCTGGCCCCAGTGGCGCAATTAGCGTCTTCATGGACTCCGACGGCACAAGGCGCTGCCAAAAGTCGAAGTAGTTGGCGGCGTAATCATCGAAACTCGACGCTACCGCACCCCGATAATAGCGCCAGGGGTAGCCGCCGAACATTTCATCGCCGCCGGTACCGGCCAGCACGACCTTGGCAAACCGACTGGCCAGTCGCGCCGCGTAGTAATTCGGATAGCTTTGCCCGACGCGCGGCTCCTCGATGTGCCACACGACCTGTCGCATGGCACGTTCCATATCGCCGGCTTTCAACACCATCTCGTATTGCTGGGTGCGAAACAGGTAGGACATGTGCTCGGCGCTGGCCCGTTCATCGAAGGCAAGCTCGATTCCCGACGCCGAATTGAGATCGAAGCCGACCGTAAACGTACTCATCATTGGAAGCTGCTGTGCCGCGATGGCCGTGATTGAACCGGAGTCGATACCGCCACTAAGATAGGCCCCGACGGGGACATCGCTGACCAGCTGACGATTGACCGCTTGGGTGAAGAGACGGTCGAGTTCTTCCGTCAACTCGGCTTCGCTGGCATGGCTTTCGGGCTCGGCGAACGCATAGTCCCAGTACCGTCGTACCTGCGGTGTTTCTTTGCCTTCCGAGAAGGTCATGATCGTGCCGGGTTCGACGATCCGAACCCCGTCGAGAATGGTGTTGTCGGTGAAACAGTTTTGGAACGTCAGGTACTCGACCAATCCAGCGGTGCCGACCTGTGGCGCAAAATCAGGATGCGCCAAGAAAGCTTTCGACTCGGAGCCGATCAAGAGGCTGCGCCCGGCAAGCGTGTAATAGAGCGGCTTGATGCCGTAACGATCGCGCACAAGGTGAAGGCGCCGCTCAGTCGTATCCCATAGGGCCAAGGCAAACATGCCGTTGAATCGCTCGACGGCGGCGAGGCCCCAATGCGCAAACGCGTAGAGGACCACCTCGCTATCGGTGCGAGAGCGAAAGCGAAAGCCAGCGCTTTCAAGCTCGGTTCGTAGTTCGGCGAAGTTGTAAACCTCGCCGTTGTAGGAAAGCACGAAGCGTCCGTCGGGCGTGGCGATCGGTTGATGCCCCGCCGCGGTCAGATCGATGATCGACAGGCGCCGATGCCCGAGGCCAAGCGCACCATCGACATGCACCCCACGATCATCCGGCCCGCGATGGGTCAGCATGTCCGTCATGCGTCCCAGTACGACCGGCGACACCGGCGCGCCATCCAGATTGAAGATGCCCGCTACGCCACACATGCGGTGCTAGATCCCGTGAAGCGTTTCAGAAACGTAGGCGTAATCCTCAGCGCTCATCCGGTTGTGCAGCGGCAGGGCGAGCGTTTGCCGCTCCAACCGGCTCGCCACCGCAAACTGGCCGGTTTGCAGACCTAGCCGGTCCTTGAAGTAGCCCAGTTCGGTAACGGCATGGGTGCCGGGTCGGGTGCTGATGCCCGCCTCTTGGAGTTTCTCCATGATATCGTTGCGCGGCATCGGCGCAGTGTCTTCATCAACGACCGTCACGAAGGCCTGCCAAGCGTGGGCGTAGCCCGACGGGATCGTCGGCATCTGCAACCAGGCAATGTCGGCCAAGGCTTCGCAATACCACCGCGCCCAGGTTTCACGTTCCGCAATGAAGCCATCGAGCTTGCCGAGTTGCACCAACCCCAACGCACCTTGGAGGTCGGTCATGCGATAGTTGAACCCCAAGACATCGAAGTCCGGCAACAGATACGGTTTCGGGCCGTGGTGACGAATCTCTTCCGAAACGCTGGCACCATGGTTGCGCAGCCGGTTGGCCGCTTCCGCAAGGCCTTCGTCGTCGGTCGTCAGCATGCCGCCTTCGCCCGTGGTGATCGACTTGCGCGGATGAAAACTGAAACAGGCCATGGTGCCCAAACCGCCGGCGGGCTGCCCATTGAGAGTTGCACCGGCAGCGCAAGCGGCATCCTCGATGATGGTGACGCCTTCCGGAAGGATCTCGCGTAAGGCTGCCATATCGGCGCATAGCCCAAATAGGTGAACCGGAATGACCGCCTTGGTGCGTGACGTCAGCGCCGCGCCGACCTTGGCCATATCTATGTTGTAGGTGTGCGGATCGACATCGACAAAAACCGGCGTCGCGCCGCAATAGACCGCAACGTTGGCCGTCGCGACCCAGGTAAACGCCGGCACGATAAC
>CALJDF010000184.1 GCA_938023835.1 uncultured Alphaproteobacteria bacterium | reverse complement strand
TGAAACCGATGAGTTGCCCCGGGCATGTGCAGGTGTTCAATAAGCGCGTGCGCTCGTTTCGCGATCTGCCGATCCGCTATTGCGAGTTTGGCCTATGCCACCGCGACGAACCGTCCGGTGCTCTATTGGGGCTGATGCGGGGGCGCAGCTTTGTGCAAGACGATGCGCATATCTTTTGTGCCGAAGATCACGTTGAAGACGAGGTCGCCCGGTTTTGCGGTTTGTTGCACAAGGTCTATGCCGATTTTGGCTTCGACGACGTGCAGGTCGCGTTCTCGACACGGCCCGAATCCGACGCGGCGTGGGATGCGGCCGAAGCGCGACTTGAGGCCGCAGCTCAAGCGGCCGGACTTGCCTATTGCGTTGATGCAGGCGGGGGCGCGTTTTACGGGCCGAAGCTCGATTTCCATTTGCGCGACAACAGAGGCCGCGCATGGCAATGCGGCACGGTCCAACTCGACATGGTGCTGCCTGAACGCTTGAACGCTGCCTAGATCGATGCCGGTGGCGCGCGCTTGCGGCCGGTGATGATTCATCATGCGGTGTTGGGCAGCGTCGAGCGGCTCATTGGCATGCTGCTGGAACACCACGAAGGGAATCTGCCGCTGTGGCTGGCGCTCGATCAGATCGTGGTGGCGAGCATCACGGATGCGCAGGTGGCTTATGCCAAATCGGTGGTCGACCAGTTGGTGGCGGCGGGCTATCGCGCGGTGGCCGACGTGCGGCCCGAACGGCTGGCTCGCAAGGTCGTCGATGCGCGCGAAGCCGGGATTCCGCTATTGGCGGCGGTGGGCGCCCGCGAGGCCGTTAGCGATCAGATCACGCTCCGCCGGCGGGAAGGCACGCAAGAGGCGTTGACGGTCGCTGCGGCGATCGCGGCGCTGCGTGACGCGGCGTTTCGTTAAGCGGGGCTCGCGTGCCGGGGTGCGGGCGTGGCATCGTGGGGTGTCATAGATGGGAGTGAAGCTATGCGAGTACTTTTGATCGCGTTCGTCACGTTGATCATGGGGCTGTCTTTCGAGGTCCAGGCTGCGGACTCGGCGCGGATGATTTCGGTGAGCGGCCATGCCGAGGTCGAAGCAACGCCCGACCGTGCACGCGTCAGCGCCGGGGTGGTGAGCCAAGCCGCAAGCGCCAGCGAGGCGGTGGATCAAAACAGCGCGGCGATGCGCGGTGTGTTTGCGGCCTTGCAAGCGGCGGGCGTGGCCGAAGCCGATATTAAAACCTCGGGGTTCAACGTCTCGCCGGTGTTCGATCAGGTCGAGGGGCGGGGGCAAGCGCGGCGCATCGTCGGCTATCGCGCGACCAACACCGTTACCGCTCTCGTGCGCACTACCGCAACGGTCGGTGACACGCTCGATGCGCTGATCAAGGGCAGCGCCAACACGCTGCACGGGGTGAATTTCTTTGTCGCCCCCGACGAGGCGGTGCAGGACCGGTTGCGCGTTGCCGCGGTCAAGGATGCGCAGCGCAAGGCCGCGATGATGGCCGAGGCGGCGGGCGCGCGGTTGGGGCGCGTAATGACGATTTCGGAAATGGGTGGCGGCGGCGGGCCCGCACCGGCGCGTTTCCGCGCCGAAGCACTGGCCAGCGTGCCGGTTTCGGCGGGGACCTCAACGCTGTCGATGGACCTCGCGGTGACCTTCGAACTTCGTTAGGCGGCGGTGCCGCCAACGGTAAGGCCATCGACGCGGATCGTGGGCAGGCCGACGCCGACGGGGACGCCTTGGCCGTTCTTGCCGCAGGTGCCGATGCCGGGATCAAGCCCCATGTCGGTGCCGATGCCGCTGATCTTGGTCAGCACGTCGGGGCCGTTGCCGATCAGGGTGGCGCCTTTCACCGGGGCGGCGACCTTGCCGTCTTCGACCATGTAGGCCTCGGTACAGGAAAAGACGAACTTGCCCGACGTGATGTCGACCTGGCCGCCGCCGAAGTTTACGGCATAAAGACCGTTCTTCACCCCGGTGAGAATCTCTTCGGGGTCGCGGTCGCCTGAGAGCATGTAGGTGTTGGTCATGCGCGGCATCGGCATGTGGCCGTAGGATTGACGCCGACCGTTGCCGGTGGGCGTCATGTTCATCAGCCGAGCGTTGAGCCGGTCGTGCAGGTAGCCGGTGAGGATGCCGTCTTCGATCAAGACGGTGCGGTTGGTCGGCGTCCCCTCGTCATCGACGGTGAGCGACCCACGGCGATCGGTCAGGGTGCCGTCATCGACGATGGTGACGCCTTTGGCCGCGACCTGTTCGCCCATCAAGCCGGCGAAGGCGGATGTTTTTTTGCGGTTGAAGTCGCCCTCAAGGCCGTGGCCGATGGCTTCGTGCAGCAAGATGCCGGGCCAGCCGGGGCCGAGCACGACGGTCATCTCGCCCGCCGGGGCATCGATACTGTCGAGATTGACCAGCGCCTGGCGCAAGGCTTCGTCGACTTGGCCTTGCCAGGCCGAAGGATCGATATAGCCGAGATAGCCGGTGCGGCCGCCGGTGCCGTGCGAGCCGGTTTCCTGGCGGTCGCCGTCGCCGACGACGACCGAGACGTTGAGGCGGACAAGGGGGCGGATGTCGCCGACCTGGTGGCCATCGGCACGGATCATGTGGACGACTTGCCACGATCCGACGAGCGACGCAGAGACCTGGCGCACGCGCGGGTCTTTGGCGCGGGCATAGGCGTCGATGTCCTGCATCAACTTGATCTTGTCTTCGAAGGGGACTTCGTTAAGCGGGTTGTCGTCCACGTATAGTGTGTTGTTGGTGCGTGCCGGCCCGTCCGCGGCCGTCCCCACATTGCCGCCGCGCACGGCTTGCACGGTCGAGACCGCGCGTTTGATGGCGTCTTCGGAAAGCTCGGCGGCGTGGGCGTAGCCGGTCGAATCATCGGAGACGGCGCGCAGGCCGAAGCCCTGGTCGGTGTCGTAGGCCGCGGCTTTGAGCCGCCCGTCATCGAAGGAAAAGCTCTCGGACTGGCGGTATTCGAGGAAGATCTCGCCATCATCCATCCCGTGCAGGGCCTCGCCGACGAGGCCTTCGACGCGCTTTTCGTCGAGTCCGGTGCGAGTAAAGAAGAGTTCTTGGGGCGAAGGCTGGCTCATGCAACGGGGCTCCGGGTTTGGGGATGGTGGGGAATATAGGCAGTCCGAGGGCCCGGTGCGAACCAGCTCAGGGCGGTCCCGCGACATAATGACGCGGAAATGGGCAGTTTCGGGGGCGGCGTCGCCCGAAACCTGACCAAATGGAAAAAATACAATAAAAACAATATTTTATGGCTCTTGGGTCGGGTTTCTCTCGCCAGACGGCCTTGGTGGCACCTCGGTGCGGCGATTGGTCCGCAGACAGATGCTGGCGCTGGGGCCGCGAGATGAGTAAAACTGCGGCCTGCGCGGCCCCTCATGGGGGCTGCGCGCCATTCGGGAACGACCAGAAAACGGGTCTACGGCATGTCGATTTCACGCATTGTTACCGCAGCGGTCGCGCTGCTTGCCACCTTCACGATGACGACGGGGGTGGCGCTGGCTCAGGCCTTTGAAGGCAGCTCGGCGCCCTGGCAAATGGGTTTGCGCGAAGCGGCCTCGCCGACGATGGAACGGATCAACGATTTCCATAACTTCTTGTTGGTCATCATCACCGTTATTTCAGTCTTTGTGCTGCTGCTGATGGTATACATCATGCTGCGCTTCCGGGCCTCTAAGAACCCGAACCCCAGCACGAACACACACAACACGGTCCTGGAAGTCCTTTGGACCGTGGTTCCGATCGTCATCTTGGTGGTGATCGCGGTGCCGTCGTTCCGGCTGTTGTATTTCGCCGACCGCACGGTTGATGCTGAAATGACCATCAAGGCGATCGGCAACCAGTGGTTCTGGAGCTACGAATATCCCGATAGCGACAACCTAACCTTCGATGCCGTGATCGTCGAGGAAGAGGATCTGGAAGATGGTCAGTTGCGGTTGTTGACGACCGACAACGACGTGGTGCTGCCGGTCAACACCAAGATCCGTATCCTGACCACGGCGACCGACGTGATCCATGCGTTGGCCCTACCCAACCTCGGTATCAAGCTCGATGCCGTCCCAGGCCGCATCAACGAGACCTGGATCGAGATCGAAAAAGAAGGCGTGTATTACGGCATGTGCTCCGAGCTCTGCGGTTCGGGCCACGGCTTCATGCCGATCATGGTGCGCGCGGTCAGCAAGGCCGACTACGCCAAATGGGTCGAGGAAGCCAAAGAAGAGTTCGCCTACGAGGGCAAGCCCGGCGCACCCAAGGATTTCGCCGCGGCAAGGGCCGAGAAAGCGCGCCAGATTGCAGCGCGCTATGAAGAGACCGGGGAAGTCCCGACCGCCAACTAACAATTCAACCGACACTGCGCTCAACGCACCAAGAGGTCCGAGGTTATGAGTAACGCATCCTCCGAAGCCCACGACGATCATCACGCGCCGACCGGCTGGCGCCGTTGGGCCTATTCGACCAACCATAAAGACATCGGGACTATGTACCTGATCTATGCCATCATCTTTGGCTTGGTCGGGGGGGGGCTCTCGATCCTAATGCGGATGGAACTGGCCTCGCCGGGCGTACAATTATTCGGCGGCAATACCCAGTTTTATAACGTGGTGGTCACCTCGCACGGATTGATCATGGTGTTCTTCATGATCATGCCGGCGTTTATCGGTGGTTTCGGCAACTGGTTCGTGCCCCTGATGATCGGCGCGCCGGATATGGCGTTTCCGCGTCTGAACAATATTTCTTTCTGGCTATTGATCCCCGCGGGGATCTTGTTGGTGGCCTCGCTGTTCGTCGGCGAAGGCCCCGGCACCGGTTGGACGGTTTACGCACCGCTGTCGACTTCGGGGCATCCGAGTGCAGCGGTCGATATGGCGATCTTTGCGCTCCATTTGGCCGGCGCCTCGTCGATCCTGGGTGCGGTCAACTTCATCACCACCATCTTCAACATGCGTGCACCGGGTATGACGCTGCACAAAATGCCGTTATTCGTGTGGTCGGTGCTGGTGACGGCGTTCTTGTTGCTGCTGTCGCTTCCGGTTCTGGCCGGCGCGATCACGATGTTGCTGACGGACCGTAACTTCGGGACGGCGTTCTTTGATGCGACCAATGGTGGCGATCCGATCCTGTACCAGCATCTGTTCTGGTTCTTCGGGCACCCCGAGGTTTACATCTTGATCTTGCCGGCCTTCGGCGTGGTCAGTCACATTATCTCGACCTTCTCGCGCAAGCCGATCTTCGGCTATCTCGGGATGGCCTATGCCATGGTCGCGATCGGCGTGGTCGGCTTTGTTGTGTGGGCGCACCATATGTATACGGCCGGGTTGGATGTCGACACGCGCGCCTATTTTGTCGCGGCGACGATGGTCATCGCGGTGCCGACCGGGATCAAGATCTTCTCGTGGCTTGCCACCATGTGGGGCGGGTCGATCAAGTTCACTGTACCGATGCTGTTTGCGCTGGCGTTCATCTTCTTGTTCACCGTGGGCGGCGTCACCGGTGTGGTGTTGTCCAATTCGGGCATAGATCTAGCGCTGCACGATACCTACTATGTGGTCGGCCATTTCCATTACGTGATGTCGCTGGGCGCGCTGTTCGGCATTTTTGCCGCGTTCTACTACTGGGCGCCGAAGATGTGGGGCCGCGTTTACAACGACACACTGGCCAAGCTGCATTTCTGGCTCACCTTCATCGGCGTCAACCTGACTTTCTTTCCGATGCATTTCTCTGGGCTGGCCGGGATGCCGCGGCGTATTCCGGATTACCCGGACGCGTTTGCGGGGTGGAACATGATCTCGTCGTTGGGGTCGTATGTTTCCGGCATCGCCACCTTGGTGTTCCTGTGGATGCTGTTCGACATGTTGCTGCGCGGCAAAAAGGCCGAAGCCAACTACTGGGGTGAAGGCGCCACCACATTGGAGTGGACGCTACCTTCACCGCCGCCGTTCCACACCTTCGAGGAACTGCCGCGGATCAAATAGGCAGAGAATGACCGTGACCGATCTGAGCATCAGCCAAAACGACGGCGTCGCCGTAGCTGGCGTGCGCGACTATGTCGCGCTGCTCAAGCCGCGCGTGATGTCGCTGGTCGTGTTCACCGGGTTGGTCGGGTTGGTGGTGGCGCCGGGGGCGATCCACCCGGTCACCGCCGTGATCGCCTTGATTGCGATCGCGTTGGGGGCCGGTGCCTCCGGGGCGATCAACATGTGGTACGACGCCGATATCGATGCGGTGATGAAACGCACGGCCCGGCGGCCGATCCCGGCCGGGCGGGTGGATCGTGCTGAAGCGCTGACCTTCGGTGTCGTGATCGCACTCATGTCGGTCATGGTGATGGGCTCGTTGGTCAACTGGCTGGCCGGTGGCTTGCTTGCGTTGACGATCGGCTTTTACGTCTTCGTCTACACGATGTGGCTCAAGCGGCGCACGCCGCAGAACATCGTCATCGGTGGTGCGGCTGGTGCGTTACCGCCGATGATCGGTTGGGCCGCCGTGACGGGCGAGATTGCGCTGCTGCCGATTATGATGTTTGCGATCATATTCTTTTGGACACCGCCCCATTTCTGGGCGCTCGCGCTTTACCGCAGTGGCGACTACGCCAAGGCTGGCGTGCCGATGTTGCCGGTGGTGCAGGGCGACCGGGCCACGCGCCGCCAGATTTTGTTGTACAGCCTATTGCTCGCGCCCTTGGCGGTGACGCCGTGGCTGCTGGGCGGGGGGAGTGCCTTTTACGGCGTGACCGCAGCGCTCCTCGGTGCGGCGTTCGTCGCGCTGGCGGTCGGCGTGTGGCGACGCGACGAGGCTGCGGCGGTGGCCGACGGGCATCGCGCAGCCAAGCAGTTGTTCGGATTTTCGATTCTGTATCTGTTTCTCATTTTTGCGCTCTTGCTGGCGGACCATGCGCTCGGTTGGGCGCCGGGCGCATAGCAGGCAGGATGCCGCTCAGTAAGGAACACAAGAAACGCCGGGGCAAAAATTTTGCACTCGGCGCCGCGTTGATCGCGTTCGTGGTTTTGGTGTTTCTCGGCGCCATGGCCCAGATGGGAGGAGGTTGAATTGGTCGATCAGAGTCGACGACGGTTTACAGCACTGATGCTCGGCGGCGTGGTCGCCGGCATGGGCGGTGCTGCCTATGCCGCCGTGCCGGCCTATCGGCTGTTCTGTCAGGTGACCGGCTTTGGCGGCACGACACAACGCGCCCACGCGGTGCCCGCGGTGGCCAGCGACCGGGTGATCACGGTTCAGTTCGACGCCAATACCGATCCCGCGCTGCCGTGGCGCTTTCGCCCCAAGGAGCGCGAGGTATCGCTCCGGGTCGGTGAGGAAGGTTTGGCGTTCTACGAGGCCAAGAACCTGAGCGATGGCCCGGTGATGGGCCAGGCCGGATTCAACGTCTCACCCGCCAAAGCGGGGCGCTATTTCAATAAGATCCAGTGTTTTTGCTTCAACGAGCAGGTCCTGGCCGCCGGGCAACACGCCAACATGCCGGTCACGTTCTTCGTCGATCCCGAGATGCTGAACGATCCCAACATGGATGACGTGACGACGATTACGCTGTCCTACACTTTCTTCCGCCAAGAGATGACGGAAGAGGAGATTCGAAAGTTCCAGCTGTCACATGCTGGTAGTGAAACCAAAACGAACGATGTGAACTAACCGGTAACGGTTGAGACAGGAGTAAGGCTTATGGCCGACGCACACGCAAAAGGACACAGCTACCATCTCGTCGATCCGAGCCCTTGGCCGATCGTCGGTGCACTCAGTGCGCTTGTGCTGACCGCGGGGTTCGTCATGTTCATGCGGGACGTGACGGTGTGGGTATTCGTCATCGGCCTCGTCATGACCGGTTACACCATGATGATGTGGTGGCGCGACGTGACCCGCGAGGCCGAGCACGAGGGTCATCACAGCGCGATCGTTCAGCTTGGGTTGCGCTATGGCATGATCTTGTTCATCGCCTCGGAGGTGATGTTCTTCGTGGCGTGGTTCTGGGCCTATTACAACGCGGCGCTGTTCCCGACCGAAGCGATGGGCGGCATGTGGCCGCCCGAAGGCATCATTACCTTCAACCCGTGGGATCTGCCGTTCCTCAACACCATCATCTTGTTGACGTCCTCGACCACGGTCACTTGGGCGCATCACGCGTTGCGCCATGGCGACTACCGTGGGCTCAAGCTCGGCCTGCTGATCACGGTGATCTTGGGTGTCACCTTCTCGATCATACAGGGCATCGAATACGCGGAGGCGGCGTTCTCGTTTAGCGGCGGGATCTACGGTTCGACCTTCTTCATGGCGACCGGGTTCCATGGCGCGCATGTGATTATCGGCACGATCTTCCTGCTGGTATGCCTGATTCGCGCCCATCGCGGCCACTTCAAACCGAACCAACACTTCGGTCTCGAAGCCGCCGCCTGGTACTGGCACTTCGTCGACGTGGTGTGGATCTTCCTGTTTGTCTCCATCTATTGGTGGGGTGCGGGCAGCGTGATGCACGGCTAGGTCAAAGACCCGGGGATGACGGATCAGGGCGATGCGCTACCCGTCTCCCCGCTGACGGCTGGCCTCACCAGTCGGTGCCCGTGCTGCGGCAAGGGCAAACTATTTGTCGGCTTTCTCCAAGTCGCGGAGACCTGCACGAGCTGCGGGCTTGAGCTAAAAGTGCGCGATACCGGTGATGGCCCTGCCGTCTTTGTCGTCTTGTTCGTGGGGGCCCTAGTTGTCTCCGCGGCCTTGATCGTCGAAGTTTCCTACCAACCGCCGTTTTGGGTGCATGCCTTGCTTTGGATCCCGTTGATCTTTGCTCTATCGCTCGGCCTATTGCGGCCGCTAAAGGCGGTGTTCTATGCCATCAATTATGCGCGTCGCCCGGACTTACGATGAGCTTCGAGGAACCCCAGGGCGCACCGATCCCGTGGAACCAGTTCCGTCCGACGTTGGGCTCGACCGTCGCCACGGTTTTGGTTTTTGCGATTCTCTTGAGCCTCGGCACCTGGCAACTGGTGCGGCTCGACTGGAAGACCGACCTGATTGCCGAACGGACCGCACGCCTTGAGGCACCGCCCATTGCGCTGCCCACCGAGGATGCCGAGCTCGACGCGGTGATGTGGGCCCCGGTGACGCTGACTGGCCAGTTTTTGCACGATCAGGAACTTCTCCTCGCGGCCCGGTCGCAGCGCGGCAATGTCGGCTCGCACGTGCTGACGCCGTTTGTGCGCAACGAGGGGCCGGTGGTGCTGGTCAATCGTGGTTGGGTCCCTGACGATCGCCGCGATCCGTCGGCACGCGCCGCGGGACAGCTCCAAGGCACGGTGACTATTCGGGGTTTGGTGACACCCGGTGCGGGGCGCAATGCGTTTACCCCCGACAATGACCCGGCAACCAATTTCTGGCTGTCGGTCGACTATCCGGCGATGAGTGCCGCGGTTGGGCGTGATCTGCAACCCGTGGTGATCAATGCCGATGACACCCCCAACCCCGGCGGTTTTCCCTTGGGCGGCCAAACCCGGCTGAGCATTCCCAACGATCACCTGCAGTACGCGATCACGTGGTACCTGCTCGCCCTGACGTTGGTGGTGGTCTATGTCGCGTGGAACCGCAAACGCATGCGCGAGCGCCAATCCTAGTTCGCGCTAGGCGGGCAATGCTCGTTCGGCGTAGGGTTCGCGCCCGATGACTGCATACCAAGATCTTGAAGCCCGATTTCGCCGCCTTGGCGTGTTGGGCGGTGTCGAGCAAGTGTTGCACTGGGACCGTGCGGTGATGATGCCGCAGGGTGGGGCGACGGCGCGTTCGGATCAACTCGCCGAGCTTTCGCGGCTGGAACACGACCTGATGACCGCGCCGGAGATGGCCGATCTGCTGGCCGCGGCGGCGGAGACGACGAGCGAATTGTCGCCCTGGCAGCGCGCCAATCTCGGGGGAATGCAGCGGCTCTGGCGGCATGCGACGGCGTTGCCGGGCGATCTCGTCACCGCGCTCAGCCATGCCAATTCGGCGTGCGAAATGATCTGGCGCGAGGCGCGGGGGCGTAATGACTTTACGGCCGTGGTCCCGGCGCTGGAGACCGTCCTCGCGCGGGTGCGGGACAAAGCGCAGGCGAAGGCGGTGGCGTTGGACCTGGGGCCCTATGACGCGCTGCTGGATGCCTATGACCCCGGCATGCGACAAGCCGAAATCGACGCGATTTTCGGCGATCTCAGGGGTTTTTTGCCCGACCTCATCGGCCAGGTGATTGACCGGCAAGCGGCGGGGCCCGCGCTGTTGCCGCTGGGCGGCGAGATCACGGTGGCGGCGCAACGGGCGCTCGGCGAGCGCATCATGGCGGCGATCGGGTTCGACACCGATTTCGGTCGGCTTGACGTCAGCCACCATCCCTTTACCGCCGGGGTGCCCGACGATGTACGGATCACCACGCGCTACAAAGAGGGCGCGTTCACCGAATCGTTGATGGGGGTGATCCACGAAACCGGGCATGCGCTGTACGAGCGCGGGCTGCCCGAGGCGTGGCGCTGGCAGCCGGTGGGCGTTGCGCGTGGGATGACGATCCACGAATCGCAATCGCTGCTGATGGAGATGCAGGCCTGCCGCAGCCCGGCCTTTGTTTCGTTTGCGACGCCGATCATGCGCGACACGTTCGCCGGTACCGGTCCGGCGTGGGCGGCCGACAACCTGTTGCGGCTCTATCATAAGGTCGACCGCACGCCGATCCGGGTCGAAGCTGACGAGGTGATGTATCCGGCGCATATCCTGCTGCGCTATGACCTGGAAACCGCGATGGTCGCGGGCGACCTCGCGGTGGCCGACCTGCCGGGCGCGTGGTGTGACGGTATGCGGGCCCTTTTAGGGATCGATGTGGCCGACGATAAAGACGGCTGTATGCAGGATATCCATTGGTACGGCGGCGACTTCGGCTATTTCCCGACCTACACCCTCGGTGCCTTGGCGGCGGCGCAGCTGTTCCGCGCGGCCTGCGATGCCGATGCGGGCGTGATGGCCGGGATCGGCCGGGGCGACTTCACGCCGTTGCTGGCATGGCTGCGTGCCCATGTGCACAGCAAGGGATCGTCCTTAGGCACCAATGAATTGTTGGAAGAAGCGACCGGCGCACCGCTGGGTGTGGCGGCCTTTAGAGCCCATATCGACGCGCGCTACTTGGCCTGAGGGCGGGAAGCGCCGACGACCTCTAGGCGTAAAAGTGTTTGGAGAGCTTGAGGCCCTGGCGCTGGTAGTTTGAGCCGATGCCGTGGCCGTAGACGCGGTCGGGCACTTGGGTCAGGGGTTCGTATACCAGTTGCGCAACGGTTTGACCGTGTTCGAGCAAGAAGGGGACCTCGAAGGAGCGGACCTCGAGCACGGCGCGTGAGCCGGCGCTGGCATCTTCCGAATAGCCGAAACCGGGATCGAAGAAGCCCGCGTAATGCACACGGAACTCGCCCTTGAGGGGGTTGAAGGGCAGCATTTCGGCGGCGTGATCGGGCGGGACGCGCACCTCTTCGCGGCTGACCAGGATGTAGAAGGCGTTGGGGTCGAGGATCAACGCGCCCTTGGGGGCGTAGACCGGTTCCCAGAACTCGGCCACGGGATAGGCGCCGATGCGATCGACATCCACCAGGTCGGTATGGGCGCGCGCCTTGTAACCGACGAGGCCGTCGCCGTCGCGGCCGCGCAGGTCGACCGATACCGGCACGTCGCGATCAATGGCACCGGCGGGGATCTCCTCACCGTCGGGCGCATTCAGAAGCCCGACGCGATCATGCAGACGTTGGGTAGCGGCGGCGCTCGGGGTGGGAGTGCCGCGCCGCAAGCGCGCCTGGACGAGGCGTGAGCCCTGGCGGACTTTGACACTGAAGGTGCTCGGCGAGACCTCGACGTAGAGCGGGCCGGCGTAGCCTTCGGGGATGCGGTCGAATTCGGTGGCGTAGTCGGTGATCAACCGGGTGAAGATGTCGAGCCGCCCGGTCGAGCTTTTCGGGTTGGCGACGCCGGACAATCCTTTGCGCAATTTGACTGCTTCCAGCAACGGCACGATGTAGACGCCGCCGCGTTCGAGAACGGCATCTTTGGTGAGGTCGATCTCGTGGGTGCCGAGGTCGGCGACTTTGCTTTGCACCGTGTGGACTTTGCCGGGCAGGAAGCTGGCCCGGACCCGGTACGCGACCGACCCGAGCCGCAGGTCCAGGCTGGCGGGCTGGACCTGTTCGGAGAGGATCGGCGGGTCGGCACGGAGCGCGCCGCTTTCGATCAGCGCATGAATCTCCTGCGACGGCAGAATGCCCGTGTTATAGCGGCGCTCCGGCGCGTCCGCCGGTTCGGTTTCGTGTGGAAAAAGTTCGTCGGTCTGCGCGCGCATTCTGCCCCCTCCGAGCTTTGGTAGCAGACCGCATAAGAGCCGACAACGACCCAGATTTATCCCCATCTCGCGCTCAAATCAGCCGTTTTATCCACAGAAAAAGCTAGTGTTTTCCGGGTTTCCGCGGATCGATGCACAGAACAATCCACATGGCGGCGCGGTTGCTTGGATTGGGCCCGCTGTTTAGTCTGCGCCGCCTAGCGACAGTGTTTGGTTGGGAGTGACCGCCCTGAAGTTTGTAAGTACACGCGGCGACGCGCCGGCGCTTGATTTGGCGGAGGTCACTTTGGCCGGGCTTGCCCGCGACGGCGGCCTCTACGTGCCTGCCGAATGGCCGGTTTTCAGTGCGGATAAGATCGCGGCGATGGCGGGGTTGTCTTATGCCGACCTCGCCATGGCGGTGATGACGCCGTTTGTCGCCGACGCAATAACACCGCAGGATCTCAAGCGTTTGGTCGCCGAGGCCTACGGGCATTTCGACCACCGCGCGGTGACCCCGCTGCGCCAGGCCGGGCCGGACGAATGGGTGTTGGAGCTGTTCCACGGGCCGACGCTCGCGTTCAAGGACTGTGCGCTGCAATTTCTGGGGCCGTTGTTCGATCATTTGCTGCAACGCGACAAGGCGCGGGTGACGATTGTCGGCGCGACGTCGGGCGATACCGGGTCGGCGGCGATCGAAGCGTGCCGCGATCGCGATGCGCTCGACATCTTCATTTTGTATCCGCATGGCCGGGTGTCGGAGATCCAGCGCCGGCAGATGACGACGGTGCCGTCGTCGAACGTGCATTGCTTGGCGGTGGAAGGCACGTTCGACGATTGCCAGGC
>CALJDF010000183.1 GCA_938023835.1 uncultured Alphaproteobacteria bacterium | reverse complement strand
CTGACCCAATCCCCTCAGCACCCCACTGCCAAAGATTAAGACCAACGCCGTCACCGAAAAAAGAATGAAGAAATGATTCAGTTCTTGGGACTTGGCGACCTGCCCTTTCTTGTGGGCCTCGTCGAGCCGCTTGGGAGTCGGCTCTTCTGTATTTTGTGACTTATCTTGATCTTCAGCCATCAGCGATCCGCAAGTAGTTCGACAAAGCGGACCTCGAAGTGGTCGAGGAACCAAATCATGGTCGGCGCAAGCACCAGACCGAAAATGATCAACGCGAGAAAGATTTGCAGTGGGATTGCGATGAAGAAGATCTGAATCTGCGGCAACAAACGCGCCAAAATACCAAGCCCGATATAGAAGACCAGCCCATAAACGATAAACGGCGCCGCGATTTGAATGCCGATTCGGAACGAACTGGAGACATAACGCACCGCGAGCGCCGCAAAATCACCGACCGGCGGCAACTGTCCCGGCGTGAACAAGATGTAGGAATCAGCCAGCGCCCGGATCATCATCATATGCAGGCCGGTGGCAAAGATAAGAACCAACCCAAGCAATGTCAGAAACGTGGCAATGAGCGCCCCCTGGGTACCTTGCGTCGGATCGACGAACAGCGCGAACCCAAGGCTCGACTGGAACGCAATGACCGTGCCTGCAACATGGAGCGCACTCATCATGAGGCGGGCAGCGGCGCCAATTAGGATGCCCACGACCAACTCGCCGAGGATCAGCATGAGAAGTCCGAGCGGCGTCGCCGGAAGAATTGGCAGCGTGCCGATTACCAGTGGGGAAATCGCGACGGTCAGCACCGCCGCCGCAGCAAGGCGCACCTGAACCGATACGTAGGCCTCGCCAATCCCTGGCATCAGCATCAGCGCGGCTGCCAAGCGGACGAAAACGAGGAAGATCGCAAAAACGTCGAGCGGTAGTAATTCGGCCAGCATGAGTGGCGCCGGTCCTTAGGCGCCGGTAATGATCATTTGGGAAATCCGCTCCATGAAACCGGTGACCTGACGGATCATGAACGGGAGCAACACCAAGAGAGAGAGAAAGGTCACCAAAATCTTCGGCACGAACGTAAGGGTCATTTCTTGGATTTGGGTCAACGCTTGGAACAAAGCGATGACGAGACCCACGCTTAGGCTGATCAGCATCAGTGGCCCGACGGTGAATAGAAGAACGGTGATCCCGTCGCGCGACAGATCCAGAAAATCGCCGACATTCATGCTTAGACCGGCATCCGAATGATGTTTTGGTAGGCTTGAATGATGCGATCCCGAACCGCAATCGCCGTTTCCAAGGTCACTTCGGCATTGGTGACCGCCGTAACGACATCAACGATATCCGTGCTTTTGTTAAGCGACTTAGTCGCTTGGGTTTCCGATGTGTTGGTCCGATCAATGCCATCGACAGCGACCTGACGCATCAACTCAGAGAAACTTTGTCCATTCACCTTCGGTGTGCCGACACCGTTGGACTCAAAGGCCTGGTTCTTAACGGCATCAGCGGCTGGAAACGCGACGTTCAGAATGGGGGCGGTGGCCATGTCGTGATCCTCCTAGGAAAACGCGTTAGTTGTTGAGAATACCTATGGTGCGCATGAGCATCGAACGCGCCGTCTCGAGCGCATTGACGTTCGCCTCGTAACTGCGCTGCGCCTCGCGCATATCCATCGCTTCGATCAATGTGTTGACGTTGGGCTTGAGCACATAGCCGTCATTGTCCGCGCCCGGGTGTCCGGGGTCGTAGACCTTGCTGAAGTCCGAGCGGTCGAATCCGACCTTTTTGATCTTGACCAAGTCGACATTCTGTTCGCGATCGAGAAGGCTCTTGAAACTTACGGTCTTACGTCGATAGGGGTCGAGTCCTGGCGCCTGCGGCAACGAGTCGGCGTTCGCCATATTTTCCGCGATGACCCGCATGCGCTCGCTTTGCGCGCGCAATCCAGAGGCCGATACCATGATCGACTTAATGAGTTGGGTTTCGTTGGGCATGATTTAGTCCTTCGGTTTTCTAAGCGCCGCGACCCAACGCCGTGCGAAGCATGCCGACGTGTTTGCGGTAGAGCCGGGTCATTAGCTCGTAGTCAACCTGGGTTGAGGAAACGAGCATCGCTTGTTCCTCCAACACCACGCCATTGCCCGACGGTTCGGATGTGAACTTCTTGTCTTCTTTGTCGCGGTATTCACCCCGCCGGGAATTGGGATCATTGATATGCGAGGGACTAGAGACGCTCATCTTCAGCTTGCGGCCATGTTCACGAGCAAGATCGGCGAAGTCCAAAGGCGCCAAATCGTGGGCCACATAGTCCGGCGTATCGGCGTTCGCAATGTTCTGCGACAGGACTTTCTGGCGTTGGTTCAACCAGTCCATCTGGGTCGTGATCATCTTCAGGACGGGGATTTTGTTGATATCCATGGCACTTCCGCTGCTTGCGGCTAATTGCTGATTTGCCTGGATTTTCGATGATCTGCGTTAAGGAAAGGTAAAGTTTGCCGCCCTGCGGTTTATGCCCGGCAGGATTTGCCCGAAGGCTCAAAATTAAGGTGGCGTTAACCATATCCGCCCATAGTTCGCAGACCGTTGGTGGACAAAGAGCCCCTTGAATGACCAAGCCCCCTACCCCTGACGCCAAGACGCCGAGAGACGTCGCCGTCGCCGTCCAAGGCGAAGACACGCCAGCAGGTGAACCGGGGCGCGTGGTGGCGTCAGGTCATGGAGCAATTGCGCGCCAAATTATCGAGATCGCGGCACAACATGGAATCGAGATTCGGGAAGATGCCGACCTCGCCGAAGTGCTTGCCGTTTTGGAAACCGACAGCCCGATCCCACCCGAGGTTATGGCGGTAGTCGCCGACCTTCTTGGTTACGTCTATCGGGCGAACAACGAAGCATTGGCGGAAGAATCATGAAGAACCCAATACACGACCCCCACAAAGAGATCGAAGACCTCGGCCAGCTCGTCAGCGATGCACTCGTGCAAACGAAGGACGGCGCCGCGGTGCGTCTCTCGGATTTAGAGGATCGCGCGAACCGCCTTTGCGAATACCTTCTTGCGCTCCCGGCTCTGGAAGCCCGCCCCTACGCCGCGCGGCTCGAACGCCTGATCGAAGGCATGAATGCGCTGGAAGATGCGATGGCCTCTAACTTCAACGCATTAGCCACGAGCGTCGGTCCTCTTGGGCCGGAACTCCTGGCGAATAGATAGGGCTGGTCGCTCGGTATGGATCTTGATCAGGTCATGCGCGGGCTGCTGGCCCTCGTTTTCGTCCTCGGACTAATCGGTGGCATTACGTTGCTCGCCAAACGTTTCGGGTTCACGCCGCGCGCCACCTTGCCGAAACGTACCGGACGCGGTGGTCCGAAAGGTGGCAGCGGTCGCCGCCTCGCCATCGTTGAGGTCCTGCCGGTAGATGCCAAACGGCGACTTGTCTTGATCCGGCGCGACGACAAGGAACATCTCGTCATGCTTGGCGCAGATCGCGAGCTTCTGATCGAAGCCGGCGCAACGGCGCCGGACATTCCGGAGACGCTACCGGGTGACGACCATCAAATTGTCCGCAGCTTGCGCGGGAATGGGCCGGGAGGCCAAAGCTAATGCCCTTTAGTCTCGCGTTTCTCCGCCACACAGTCCGGTTGATACCAGCGGTATTGATCGCGCTTATCGCCCTCACGACGGCATCCGCCGCGCAGGAGTTCTCATTCGATCTAGGACCGGAGGCCGGTCCTCTCACCGGTCGAATTCTGCAGATCATTGCGCTCGTCACGGTCATCGCGTTGGCGCCATCACTCTTGGTGGTGATGACGTCGTTTACGCGAATCGTCGTAGTGCTTTCACTCCTTCGCAGCGCGATGGGCGTGCAACAAACGCCGCCCAATGTCGTCATCATCGGTCTTGCGCTCTTTCTCACAAGTTACGTGATGGCGCCAACCTTTGAGTCCGCCTATCAGGAGGGAATCCTACCCCTCATCAATGACGAAATCGGCGAGGTCGAAGCCTTCGAGCGAATTTCTCTACCGGTCCATGCCTTCATGATGGGCCAGGTGCGGGAGAAGGATCTCGGTCTGTTCCTCGATTTGACCGGCTCCGAACTTCCCGAGGAGCCTTCAACCACACCATTTCGCGCATTGATCCCGGCGTTCTTGATCAGCGAGCTTCGCCGGGCGTTTGAGATCGGCTTTCTTCTCTTCATCCCGTTCATCATTATCGACATGGTCGTGGCATCGGTTCTGATGTCGATGGGCATGATGATGCTGCCACCCATCTTGATATCGCTGCCCTTCAAGCTGGTGTTCTTTGTTCTTGTCGACGGCTGGAACTTGGTAACCAACAGTTTGGTCTTAAGCTTCGGTTAGCGACCCTGTCCGATTTCCACCAGCATCTCGACCAAGGCGTCGGGCGCGGTGATCATCGCGTCGTGGCCCGCTTCAATCTCTCGGTAGTCCCAATCTGACGACTCCCGTGCGCGTTCGGCCAACAAGCTAGCGTCGCGGCCTGACGGCAAGGTGCACCGGATAAATGTCTTCGCGATCCGATCGTATCCATCACCGTACCGCCGAACCGGATCGCACCAGCTCTTGAAGGGATGAGGCACGAGCCGCCGCTCGAGCTATGCCAGATCGTCCTGGTTGGAAACACCAAGAAAGTCGTAGGCAGGTGGCATCCAGCCCGTTTCTCCCGCGACTTCTTGCCAACGTTGTTGGATTTCGGGCGCAACCGTGTCCATCCCGGCTTTCCCCTCACGCGGCACGGCGCCATCAAGGCACACGATGTGGCGAAGCCGCGCGGTCGAGCGGTCGGCGACCCCGGGCAGCAACAAACCTGCGTAACTGTGCCCAACCAGAACGACATCCGTCAGCTCTTCGGTATCGAGGACCCCAACAATGTCCTCCACGTGGGTATCGAGACCAATGTCCTGGCGGGCCAGATGCGCCCGCTCGCCAAGACCCGTCAGCGTGGGCGTCACGACAAAGTGCCCCTGCTGACGCAACGGGCCTCGCACCCGCGACCAGCACCAGCCGCCATGCCAAGCGCCATGAACAAGGACAAACGTCAGCGACATGCGGGGCGCAATTGAGGCCTAGTTGATGGCGCCAACGCCGTCCTGTTGGAGATCGCTGCGGTAGCGTTCCATAAAGGAGTCGAGCGTATCGATTTGAGCGATTCGGCTCGCGACCTGTCTGAACCCAATCGAGGCACGGTCGGGATTAGACGTTAGGACATCGAACCCGGTCGCATCCTCGGTTGCGGCCATCAGTGCGCCATAGCGATCGCGAACGCTATCGATCGCGGCTTGGTCGTTTGCCAACGCATACGCGACCGTCATTTGCATGACCTGATTGCGCTCTCGCCTGCTGAGCGCACTATCGCTTTGGTGGCGATTTCCAAGGACGGTCTCAAAGCCGTCTGCCGCACGTGTCCAATCACTGGTGCTCCAGTAAATATCGGCACGTAGAGCGTTGGCTTCATCCGACTGGTCTCTGGCGATTAGGCGTTGCGCGTCC
>CALJDF010000182.1 GCA_938023835.1 uncultured Alphaproteobacteria bacterium | reverse complement strand
GCCGAGGCCCGTCGCGACTGGGAAGCGATTCGCTATGCCGTCGAGACTGGTGCCTTCCCCTACAAAAAGAAAATCAAGCGGGCGGAATACGAAGAACGCAAAGCCGAATTGCAAGTCGAGTTACTGAAGGCCCAGAAATGGGTGGAGGAGACCGGCCAGCGCGTTGTCGTTCTGTTCGAAGGTCGCGATGCAGCCGGGAAGGGCGGCACGATCAAGCGCTTCATGGAGCATCTCAACCCGCGCGCGGCGCGTGTCGTCGCGCTCTCCAAGCCAGGCGAGCGTCAGCGGACCCAATGGTTCTTCCAGCGCTACATCGAACACCTGCCGGCTGCCGGCGAAATGGTCTTCTTTGACCGCTCTTGGTACAACCGCGCCGGCGTCGAGCGCGTTATGGGTTTCTGCTCGCCGAACGAATACCTTGAGTTCATGCGGCAAGCGCCGGACCTCGAGCGCATGTTGGCGCGGAGCGGCATTCGTCTGTTCAAATACTGGTTCTCAGTGACCCGCGGCGAGCAACGTCGGCGCTTTAATGCACGCAAGACCGACCCGCTCAAGCAGTGGAAGCTTTCCCCGATTGATCGGGCGTCTTTGGATAAGTGGGACGACTACACCGAAGCGAAAGAAGCGATGTTCTTCTATACCGACACCGCCGATGCGCCGTGGGTCATCGTTAAGTCCAACGATAAGAAGCGTGCCCGACTGAACTGCATGCAGCACTTCCTGTCGTCGCTGCCGTATCCCGACAAAGACGAAAGCATCGTGACCGGACCCGACCCCCTCATCGTGGGAGCGAGCAGCCACGTCATTGATCGGAGCGATCACATCCTCGGCAAAATTCGCCAACGCGAGAAGCAACCGTCAATCGGCGCCTAAAGTCCCGCGGCAAGCTGGCGGTAACCCGACCGGCAAAAAAGGACAAGCCCGTCGGGAGGGAGGGCAGGGTGATCGAGGTCTACTTGGTGCCGACGGCAAACGGGCAAAAGGTTGCAATTCTGTTAGAAGAATTGGGCTTGCCTTACGTCGCGCATCGAATCGTGCGCACCGTCGGCGACACCCCGACGAACGATTATCTGAAGCTCAATCCGATGGGCAAATACCCAACCCTGGTCGATCCCGACACGAACGACGAGCCGCTCGCGATTTTCGAGACGCTCGCCATCGCGCATTACCTCGTCGAAAAAACCGGACAGTTGTTGCCCGAGAAACAAAAAGAACGCGTGGCCGCCCACATATGGGCCGCGCTGGCGGCGAGCGACCTCACGCCGGCCATGGCCACGCAATATTTTCTGACACTGCGGGCTGAAACCGACGTCAGCGAAGCAACCGATTGGGTTCTCAACGAGATCGCGCGTTTTCTTGCCGCGATCGATGCCCGCCTTGGCGACGCACCCTATCTGGCCGGCGATGTCTATTCCTACGCCGACGTCTTGATGTTCCCGCTGATGGCGACCTCCGTGCAACGGCTCGACGGCGGTTGCGCGGCCTACGCGAATGTTACGCGCTGGGTCGAGGTGGTCGGCGCGCGCGCGGCCGTACAAAAAGGCATGGCCGTCGCGGGGTAGCGCTTAGTCGGCGACCTTGACCAGCCGCTTGCCGATATTGTCGCCGGTCAACACGCCGATGAAGGCCTTGGGGGTATTCTCGATTCCTTCGACGATGTCTTCGCGATATTTCAACGTACCGTCCTTAATCCAGCCAGCCATCTCGCGAATGCCGTCGGCGTATTCCTTGGTGTAATCGTGAACCACGAACATCGGCTTCTCGTAGGGCCACGACCAATGGGATTGGCCCTCGGGCACGGTGTTGTACGACGAGGCAATCCCGACCAAGCGGTAGCGGTGGGTCGGGGTATGGAGCGCGGCGATCGCCTCCATGATCGGGCCGCCGACGTTGTCGTAATGCACATCCACCCCACGCGGGCAGGCGTCACGGAGCGCTGCCGCGATGTCGGGCGTGGTTTTGTAGTTGATTCCGACATCGAAGCCGAGCTCGCTGGTAATCCAATCGACCTTTTCGTCGCTGCCGCACACGCCCACGACGTGGCAACCGACCCGTTTCGCAATCTGTCCAGCGATCGAGCCGCCGGCGCCCGCGGCCGAGGTAATCACCGCGGTTTCGCCCGCTTGCGGTTTGAGCTCGCGGGTCATGCAGAAGTAGGGCGTCAAGCCGGCGCGGCCCAAGACGCTCGCGAACAACGAGACCGGCACATCCAATCCCGTTTCACACACCACCACGCCGCCTGGATTGTGGCGCTTGTTCACCCAGCCGTTCGAGACGGCATAGTTCTGCCAGCCCAAAATGCCTTCGACGATGGCGCCGCGCGGGTATTTGGCGTTGTTGCTTTCCACGACTTCGCCGAGGAACCCACCGGCCATCACCCGTCCGACGTCGGTGATCGGTCCTTCCGTGCGCGACGCCGCGTTCGCTTCGCTCGACGGGTTCATCAACATGCGCAAGAACGGATCGACCGACAGGTACAACGCGCGGGCAAGAAACTCATCCGCACCGGGCGTCGGTAAGGGGCTTTCTTCGAGGCGGAAGTCGGACTCGCGCGGCATCCCATTGGGATAAGCCGCGAGTAGGATCTTTTTGTGTGTATCGCTCATGTGATTAGTAGTTCGCCGGTCGTTTGTAGGGCTTGGCAAGTTTCTTGAGATGCGGTGGCAATTTGGGCCGGTAGGTCGGGTTCCACGTCATGCGCGACGGTTTCTTACCGACGATGTTGTCGAGCGGGCCGTTCACCGTCCGGACCCACAGGTTGTATCCGGCGACGGTACCGGCCGGGCCGTGCCACACGCCTTCACGCCACCACACATAACCGCCTGGTCCCATCACCCCGCAGTCGCCCCACACATATTCGCCGTCGATGCAGTAGATCTCTTCGATCATCGAATGCGTCCATTTGGGCTTGAGCATGCCCTTCGGCACGCGATGGGCGGGGGAGGTATAAAGAAATGAGGTCTCGCCCGTGTCGGGGTCGGTGCGCAGCGGTTTGATCGCGACCCCGGCGGCAAATACCGGGTCGGCCAGCGAGGCATCCCACGTCATCGCCAGCGTGTCGGTGTACTCGATCAACAATCGCTTGTCGTACATCCCGCGTGGCGCGGCGCCTGCTTCGTGTACCGGTTGGTCCGAGAACGTGGTCAGCAGCACCGCCCCGTTCTTTGAAGACATGGATTTGCGCGCATGGCCGGCCGGCAGGAAGCCATAGGAGTGGATGCCGTAATCGATCCCGTTGATGCGGATCGATCCCTCGAGCACCAAGAACTCCTCATGGGCGCCGACAAAATGGCTGTCGCGCCGTTGCCACCCCTTGGGATAGCGCACGATGCAGGTCGAATCGCTCGGATCCTTGGGATCGATCGACAGGATCTTGGAGCGCACGTCGGGCCGCCCACCGCCATAAAGGCCGCGTCGCCACGGGATATTCTGGGCCTGGATAAAGACTGTGTGAGGACGGGCCATTGGGCGTATCGGGCTCCTTCAATCATGCCGTTTTGGGGGGTCATTCTACGACGGGGCGTGTGTTAGACTGCCTTTGATCTTTGGCGAGGGGCCGTTTAGAAATCCCGCCAAGCTATGCATCAAGGGAGGAACCAATGCTAGTCCGTATGTTGCGGTCCGTCCGCACAATTTTGGCCGCCACCGTTGTGGCTGCTCTTGTTGTGCCGGTGGGTGCCGCTCTCGCCGGTCACGGCAGCGATACATTTCGCATCGCAACCCGGTTGACCGATTCAAAATTCGATCCTGCGTTCCATTTCGCAGAGTTCGATGCCGTCAATATCTTGAACATGTACGAAGGCCTCGTCGCACCGGTCAAAGGCAAGCCGCCGACCGGCCAGCTTGCCGAGTCCTGGGAAGCCAGCCCGGACGGCAAGGTCTGGACCTTCAAGCTGCGCAGCGGCGTCAAATTCCACGACGGCGCAGACCTCTCCGCCAAAGATGTTGTCTACTCGATGGACCGCTTCTTGACGCTGGGCAAAGGCTACTC
>CALJDF010000181.1 GCA_938023835.1 uncultured Alphaproteobacteria bacterium | reverse complement strand
CTTCGCGCCGAACCCCCCCGGAGCATCCGTGAATCCGGAGCACTACCTCTATAACCAGGAATTCGGTCCCTATTTCGGGTCAAGTTTGCTCGGTCCTATGCTCGGCGCGGCCGAAGGCGCCTACGCCGACTATCGTGACATCACGGCGGTTCGAGAGGGCGCCCTTTTTGGCGGCAAAGTGGCGGGTTTGGCGCAAGTACAGCAACGTCTTTCTGAGTCGGCTGCAGAGATCAAAGCCGCCCGCTTGATGTACGAAAGCAACAACCAAATCCTTCATGAACGGGGCGTCGCGGGATCAGGACTCAGCGCTGAGGAACTCGTGGAAATGAACCGCGATCGCGCTTTCGTGGCCAAGCTGCTGATCTCAGCGGTAACGCGCCTTGTGCGGCAAATGGGCGCCATGGGGCTCTACGACGACAATCCCGTGCAACGTCACTACCGCGATATCACCGCTATGGGCACCCAGATCGCGGTGAACTGGGATCGAAATATTACGCCCTTCGGCAAGAACGAGCTGGGACTAGGATCGGACGATCTCGGATTTCACAAGACGAAGAAACCAAATTGAACGGCTCTTCGACGCGCGACGACCTTTCATATTGGCGCCGCCCCGACAATGTTTGTCGCGACTATGTCGACGGGCGCTACGGGCAATTGCACTATCGTTGGGCCGCACCGGCTTCAAGCGATCGCACGCCAATTCTCTTCATCCACTCCAGCCCGAGTTCGGGGCGCATGTGGGAGGCGGTCCTGGCCGAACTCGGGCAGGATCGGTATGTCCTCGCGCCGGATACACCCGGCTTCGGTGATTCTGCGCCGCCACCGGCGCCGCCTGAGATTGCAGATTACGCTGCCACGATGGGCGCGTTTGTCGATGACCTCGGGGTTCCTGAGATCGATGTCGTCGGGTATCACACCGGGTCGAAGACCTGTGTTGAACTTGCCCTGCAGCGGCCCGATTTGGTCCGTCGATTGGTTTTGGTCTCTGCGCCGATCTACACGGATGAGGAACTGGCCAAACAGAAACGCGACTATGCGCCCGAACAAATCAAACGCGATGGCTCGCACCTGGAGTGGCGTTGGAACTTCTCCAAGACATTCCGCAAAGCGGATGTCCCTTGGATTTTGTCGCAACGAAGCATCGCCGAAGCATTGAAGGGTGGGCCCCATGCTCCATGGGGCCATCGCGCTGCGTTCAACTATCATCATGAAGAGAACTTGCCGAAGGTTCGGCAGCCCGTCCTTGTGCTCAACTTCGGCGATGACCTAACGGCGCCAACGGCGCGTGCGGCGAAATACGTTGCAAATGGTCGTTTCGAGGACCTACCTGACTATTCCCACGGGTCGATCGACGTTCATGCTGGTGCATTCGCCGCGCGGCTTCGCGAGTTTTTCGATGGTTCTGCGGCGCCGCTGCCGGAGAAAGATGTCGAGCCGAAGCCGGTTCCCGCAGCGCCAAAGATCGCGCCCGCAATGATCCGCAAATCGTTTCATCCAGGACCCTATGGCCTGCTACACGTTCGTCGGGCGGGCGGAAATGCGACTTCCAAGGCACCGATTGTGATGCTGCACATGAGCCCCAATTCCGGGCGCATTTATGAGGCGCTTCTCACGGAGATGGGCCGCGACCGAATTTCGCTCGCGCCGGATACGCCCGGGTTTGGCGAATCCGATGCGCCGCAATCGCCGCCGACGATCGAGAACTACGCCGCCTGCATGGGCGGGCTGATCGACGACCTTGGGCTCAAGCGCATTGACGTCATGGGCTATCACACCGGATCGCAAATGGCGATGGAGTTGGCCGGCCAACGTCCAGACCTCGTGGGCAAGGTCATCATGGTGTCGGCGCCGCTCTATACCGCCGAGGAGCAGGAAGTCCGCCATGCCCGCAACAAACCGCTCAAGGTTGAGGAGGATGGCTCACATCTGATCAAGCGGTTTGCCGGTTTGTGGAAGTTCTATGGAGATGAGGTTGAAGAGAGTGTGGTCGCCCGCAACTTCTGTGAGTCGTTGCGGGGTGGCCCGGTTGCCTGGTGGGGTCATCGGGCCGCGTTCACCTACGCCATGGCAGAGAATCTGCCGACGGTCGCCCAACCCGTTTTGCTGCTCAATCCGGACGATGACCTCGCGGAACAGACGCCCCGGGCCGCACCATTCTTGAGCAATGGCCGAATTCACGATCTTCCCTATTCACACGGGATGCTGGATGCGCATACTGCGGAAATCGCAGCAATTCTAAGGTTGTTTCTAGATTCCTAAGCCACGAGATTTTGATGCTTGCCAACCGCAGCCGACCCGGGGACACTGCTGGACCGCCGGGATAGAGCACTTCGCCGCCTGATGGAAATCCACTACGAACTCTACGTCAAACAGAACAACCGCTGGATACTGGAAGGGCATTTCCAGTCTCACCAGCGTGACGAGGCTGTCGATGACGCCAAGCAAATGGCGAAACAGCCCCATATCGAGTCCGTCAAAGTGGTTCGCGAGCAGCGCAATCCGAATACAGGGCTGAACCGCGAATCGACCATCTACTCGAGCGAGATCAAGAAAGGCGAGAAAACCGGTCGTAAAGATCCCGGAGACGATTCTGCCGGTTTCGATGATGATTTCGGTGGCGACGACGACTTCGGCGGCTTTGACGAAGACGGTGACTATGGTGGTGGTGGCTGGGACGACTTCGAGGTCGATACCGGCGGCGGTTGGGACGACTACGATGATGATGACACCGCCTCCGCCCCGGTTGGTGGCGCCGGTCGGGCCGCGGCCCGAAGCGTTCAAAATGCCGTTTCGGGGCCGGAAGCTGTTGTTTTAACTAAGATTCTCGTTATCGTTACGGCGAGTTTGGCGTTTGCTGCGATCGTTACCTGGGTGGTGCAACGCGGCGGTTTCTGAGCTGATCGATGGCCAAGCTAAGTTTGCCCTGAGCGCGACGTAGGCTTCATGTTTCTCGACCCGCAAAGCTTCATCATTTTTGTCGGCGCCTTCATCGTGTGCAGCGCGTTGCTCGGGATGATTTTCTTCACAGGCGACGACTTTCAAGTGTTGCGGCGCATGGCGGGGTTGCCAACGCGACCGGTTTCCCGAGAAATCGGCAATTCTCCGGCGGCGGTGACGGCGGCGATTGCCGAGGCCGCAGCGGAAGCGGAAGACGATGGCGAGGACGACGACGACGACGAGGAAGAAGAGCCTCAGCCCGAAGGTGATTCCGACAGCGCGACCCAGACCGTCATGAAATTCCTTGAAGGGTCGATCGCGCAGCTTATCAAGGAAGAGATCCACATCTCAGGCGCGGACAAGTTCGGTGCCAATCTGTTCCTCGCGGGCGCGGCCGAAGTCATCAAGGAAGAGAACAAACTCAACGATCAGCAGTTCGTCGAATTGCTGAAGAAGGCCTTGGCGCTCATTGGCAACAAGCCGGATGCGGCACAAAAATTGGCGGACAGGTATGAGGAATATCTCCTTGAGCCGCAGTACATTGGCACGTTCCAGGCTGGCTCTAAGGCGCTGCGCAAATACGCCAAAGGCGACGAAAAAGCCCTTGGCGCCATGGCGAAGGCCATCACCAAGTGGCGGAACCCAAAGGAAACCGACGTCGCGAAGAATGACGGCCCCATCCTCGTTTTGTTCACCGATATTGTCGGCTCCACAAAAATCACCCAGGAACTCGGTGACGAGGGCGCGCAAAAGATTGTTCGGGCGCACAACGCGATCGTTCGGGTCGCACTCAAGAATTACGCCGGCACCGAAGTGAAACATACCGGCGATGGGATCATGGCCCGCTTCGGCCATTCCCATCAGGCTGTGGAGGCGTCCATCGTCATGTTGAAGGGGGTGGCCGCGCACAATAAGGAATGGCCTGCGCTGCCCCTACACATGCGCATCGGCATCAACGCAGGCGAGCCCATCGTTGAAGACAATGACCTGTTTGGATCAACCGTGCAGATGGCCGCAAGGGTCTGTGATGCGGCGGAAACCGACGGCGTGTTGGTCACCAATATTGTCCGGGAGCTGTGCACCGGAAAGTCGATCAAATTCAAGGAAGCCGGCAAGTACGGCATGAAAGGAATCGACGGTCCAGTGACCCTGTACACCCCCGCTTAGGGGGCCTAGGGACAACCTGAGAGCGTTTGCGGCGGGGCCTCGCCCTGATAGGCTCTTCGATTGGCGTATCCAACGAAAAGGCCGCTGCGATGTCCTCCTCCGTCGCCCACGATTCTAACCCCAACAATCTTGACGCGCTGTGGAAGCCGTTTTCGGCGAACCGGCAGTTCAAGGCCAATCCTCGCATGTTGGTTGGCGCAAAAGGTATGTACTACACGAGCCACGACGGGCGGCAAGTTCTTGACGGAACCGCGGGTCTTTGGTGTGTGAATGCCGGCCATTGCAACGACCATATCGTTTCTGCGGTGCAAGCCCAGGTTGCCCGCATGGACTATTCCAAGGCGTTCCAAATGGGCCATCCGGCAGAGTTCGAGCTCGCCGCCCGCCTCGTTGCGACGACCCCTGGTGATCTCGACCATGTCTTTTTCGGGAACTCTGGGTCCGAGGCTGTCGACACGGCACTCAAGATCGCGTTGGCCTATCATCGGTTGCGGGGCGAGGGTAGTCGGTCACGCCTGATCGGCCGCGAAAAGGGCTACCACGGCGTCGGGTTCGGCGGGATCTCCGTTGGCGGCATGGTGAACAACCGCAAATTCTTCGGCCCGATGCTCTCCGGGGTCGATCACCTGCCGGCGACATACAGCCGCGAGCACCAAGCTTACACGCGCGGCGAGCCGGATTGGGGCGTTCACCTCGCAGACGATCTTGAGCGGCTCGTCGGACTGCACGATGCCTCAACAATCGCGGCCGTCATCGTCGAGCCGGTGTCGGGTTCTGCGGGTGTGCTGATTCCACCCAAGGGGTATCTGAAACGCCTCCGCGAAATATGCGACAAACACGGCATTCTCCTGATTTTCGACGAAGTGATTACAGGCTTCGGACGGCTCGGCGCGACGTTTGGCGCGGAGTATTTCGACGTCCTGCCGGATATCATGACAACGGCCAAAGGCCTCACCAACGGAACGGTGCCGATGAGCGCGGTGTTCGTTCGTAAGCATGTCTATGAGGCCTTCATGGACAATTCCCCTGAAGGCGCCATCGAGTTGTTTCACGGCTACACCTACTCAGGGCATCCGCTCGCCTGTGCGGCGGGCCTTGCAACCTTAGACGTCTATCGAGATGAGGGGCTGTTTGATCGTGCAGCCGCCATGGCGCCTTATTGGGAAGATGCGGCACATAGCTTGAAGGGCACCAAGAACATCGTCGATATTCGGACCATCGGGCTTGTTGCTGGGATCGAGATGGAGCCGCGACCGGGCGCGCCTGGTGCACGGGGGCACGAGGTGTTCACCAAGTGCTATGAGGCCGGTGTCTTGGTTCGCGCAACCGGCGATATCATCGCGGCGTCGCCGCCGTTGATTATCGAGACGCACGAAATCGACAAGTTGTTTGAAACATTGGGCCGCATTATCGGCGAGGTGGACTAGCTGCCATGAGAATTGGTGTTCCAAAAGAGATAAAGAACCATGAGTACCGGGTGGGCATGACACCTGGAAGTGTTCGTGAAGCGGTCCACCGCGGGCACGAGGTCGTTGTCGAGACCAACGCTGCCCATGTCATCGGCCTTGAGGACGAACATTACCGTCAAGCCGGCGCGACGATCGCCGACAACGCCGCGGAAATCTGGGCGACGGCCGACATGATCGTGAAGGTGAAGGAGCCCCAAGCGAGCGAGTACCCCTTGATCCGAGAGGACCAAGTCCTGTTCACCTACCTGCATCTCGCGCCGGATCCTGCCCAAACCAAAGCCTTGATGGAGTCAAAGTCGGTGGCCATTGCCTACGAAACGGTAACGGACCCGCGTGGCGGGCTGCCGCTCCTCACGCCGATGAGTGCCGTGGCGGGCCGCATGTCGGTCCAGGTAGGTGCCCATTGCCTTGAGATCGAAATGGGGGGCAGTGGCCAGCTATTAGGCGGTGTCCCAGGCGTGCCGGCGGCCAAGGTCGTTATCTTGGGCGGCGGGATCGTTGGAACGCATGCGACCTCGATGGCGGTGGGGCTGGGCGCAAGCGTCTGGGTCGTCGATATGAGTCCCCAGCGATTGTACGAACTCGATCTTCAGTTCGGGTCCAAGATTCACACCGTGTTTTCGACCATGGACGCGATCGAGGAGCATGTCCTTGAAGCCGATCTCGTCATTGGCGCTGTCCTTGTGGCGGGGGCGGCGGCGCCCAAGCTCGTGTCGGCTGAAATGGTGCAAAGGATGCGTCGCGGTGCCGTCATGGTTGACGTGTCGATCGATCAAGGCGGCTGTTTCGAAACTAGTCGACCGACCAGTCACGCGGAGCCCACGTATATCGTGGATGATGTCGTGCACTATTGCGTAACCAATATGCCGGGCGCAATGGCACGGACATCAACCTTTGCGCTCAACAATGCCACATTGCCTTTTATTCTGGACCTGGCCGACAAAGGGTGGCGGCAAGCGTTGCAGGACAACCCACACTTGGCGAACGGGCTCAACGTTCATGGCGGTATCGTGACCAATCAACCGGTCGCGAAGGCATTGTCGTTGCCTTACCGTGGCGTGTCCGAGGTGTTGGCCGCCTAGGTTGATAGAGCGATTTAGGGGACGATGACCTTGCCCGGGTTCATGATGTTCTTTGGATCGAGGGCCCGTTTCATCGTGCGCATGAGGTCCATTTCGACATCGGATTTGTAGCGCAGGACCTCGTCTCGCTTGAGGCGTCCCAGTCCGTGCTCGGCACTGATGCTGCCCCCCAAATCGTGCG
>CALJDF010000180.1 GCA_938023835.1 uncultured Alphaproteobacteria bacterium | reverse complement strand
CGCGCCGACACCGACGCGCCCGAGGTCGCTTAGACCCATAAGCGCGGCGCCGTTTCGGGTAGCGGCAACCAAGACTTCCAGTGGTGTTAGCCCCGCTGCAACCATCAGCGCGAGCTCCGCGCCGTTGCTGCCATGCCTACTGCCTGGTGCGCCGCAATCGGTACCGAGGGCAACAACGCCCCCCGCCGCTGCAAAGTGTCGCGCCGCACCCCGCGTATGCTCGGCCAGCGCGGCGGCGGCATCAATCGCTTCAGGTGACCCACCCCGGGCGACACGCGTCGCATCCATGCTGTGCCGCGCGAGAAAGATCGGCACCAGGACAATGTTATGCGCCAGCATCGCCGCCAACCCAGCGTCGTCCAAAAGGCTGCCTTGCTCAATCGAGGCCACGCCCGCATGCGCCGTCGTCCGCACATCGTCGGCACATTGCGCGTTGGTAATCGTACGAAGTCCCCGCTGTGCCGCCGCCGCGACGCCGGCCTGCACCGCGCTTTCCGAATAGGCCGGTCGGTCCGGCTTTCCGCACGCGGTCGCATCGATCGTCGTCATGATGTTGATGAAGTCTGCACCGCTTTCCGCGACCGCTGCCACCGCCGCAGCGACGTCGCCGTCATCCGCCTCATAGGCCACACCGTCGCCGAACCCATTGACTGCCTTGCGGACCATCCGACCGCAGGCCTGCACCACCGGCCCGACCCGCGGGCCCTGATTGACGGCGTCGCGATAAACGAATTCTGCTGTGCCCGCCCCACCACAGTCGCGCAGCGCAACGAATCCCACACGCAAGGACGCCTCAGCGCGTTCGGCGACGGCCGCCGCTAGTGCGGCGCCGTTGCCATCAAACAGCGAATCGTCGGGTGTATCGCTCGCGTCAAAGGCCAAATGCACGTGGGCATCTACGAGCCCCGGCAGCAGTGTCTTTCCCGTCGTGTCGATGCGGGTTCCCGCAAAGCCGACAAAGGTGTCCGCGGGTGAGACCACGGCGATGCGCCCCTGTGCGACGAGAACGCCGATGCCCTCGCCCATCGCCGTACCGTCAAAAACACGGCCGCCGATGAAAAGCACATCGTCTCCCCGTTCCGTCGATTTTCCTGCGTCGCTCATCGCGGCTCCGAAAGCGTGCCAAGCGAAACGCCGGCCCTCTTGCGCACCATCTCAAGAAAGATGCCGAACGGTCGACTTGCCAGCATCATCCCCACGATGGCCGCGGCGGCGGCCGCGAGCATCTCCGCAGCCGTGGCGCCCACAATGGCAAGCGATACCATGTAGACCGGCATTTGAAAGCTGATGAACGACATCGTATCGACGACGACTTTTGCCATCCGGCTTTGCGGCCGAAAACGACCGAATACCCAGTCCCGCCACATCCCGTAGGGCCGTCCGGTCGCAACCATAACGGGCACCATGAACAGGCGCGCAACGAGAACTTGGCTCGGCTCCAAACCGACAACGACAAGCTCCGCAATAGCCGCGACGACGGTGAAGAAAACAACGGTCGCAAGGGTGTCGACAAGGAACGCCTTCATGCTGCGCCGATACAACCGATGCCCGCCCTTGTCGACACTACGGACAACCAGCACGCCCGTCCGACCCCAAGAGGGGCCCACAATTAGAATAATGTCCAGGCAGAAGAAAACCCGCCAAGTCATTGACATGGCAGGCTAAAAAAGTGGTGAGCCCGGCAGGAATCGAACCTGCGACCCACTGATTAAAAGTCAGTTGCTCTACCAACTGAGCTACGGGCCCACGAGGCGGTTTCGTAGGGGCTTAGCGCGCTCAAGTCAACGCCGCCGCGCCTTCTTTCGCGGCCCCAGCACCCGGAAAAAGGGCGCAATTACAAGGTCGATACCCGTTGTCGCCCGAGCCCGCCGGTCGTGTATAATGTCGTGAGGGTAACATTTACTCTCAGGGAGAACGGTTAAAACATGAGCTCATTCAGGAAAATATTGGTCGGTGCGGCTGCAGCGGGTGCCTTTTTCGGCATATCGCAAGCGGGTGCTGCCGAAATGTCTCAAACACTGATTGTCGGTCACAGCAGCTTGCCTGCCGGCCTCGGCAATCCGTTCCTCGACACATCGCATTCCGGCGGCTTCGTCTTCCGGACGGCATACAACCTCTACACCACCAGCGACAAGAACGGCCCCATTCCCGAGATGCTCACCTCGTGGAAGGTCAACGAAGCCGACAAAACAAAATGGACCTTCCAACTCCGCCAAGGGGTCAAGTTCCATAACGGTAACGACTTCACCGCCGGCGATGTCGCGCAGATCATCAATTGGCTGGTCTCGAAGGACGGCCTCGCCAAAGCTGCGAGCATCACGCGCAACACGCGCAATGTGGCTGGCGCGCGCGTCATCGACGATCACACCGTTGAGATTTCCACCAAAAAACCCGATCCGCTTCTGCCCTCGACCCTTGGCGTGATCAAGGTTCTCGATTGGCAACAATTGCAAGACGTCACCTTCGAGGGTTTGGGCAAGAACCCTAACGGGACAGGCCCTTATAAAACCGTTAGCTGGACCAATGACGGCGTCGTCGTTGAAAAGAACACAGCAGGTTGGCAAGTCGGCAAAATGGATCGGATCGAGTTCCGTTTCCTGCCCGAACTACCGGCACGTGTTCAGGCATTCGAGTCGAATCAGATCGATCTCGCATTCCAATTGGTTGCCGACAACAAAGCAAAAATTGAAAGTACCGGCGGCCGTTTGCAGGTCAATCCCGGTACCGCAACAAGCATCTTGCATTTCTTCTCGAACCGAGAGGGCGTTGCCGTCGCCGACCGGCGCGTACGCCAAGCGATCAACTACGGTGTCAACATGCAAGAATTTGTCGACGTCATCATGCAAGGTACGACCAAACCGACCGGTCAGCCCGGCACGCCGTCGATTAACGGCTACTTCGACGACATCAAGCCGTATCCGTACAATCCTGACAAAGCGCGGGCGCTCTTGGCTGAAGCCGGTTATGGCAACGGTCTCGAAATCATCGGTGAGTCGGTGACGGCGCAGGGCGATTGGAAAGACATCGTACAGTTTGTCGGTGACGAGTTGAAAAAGATCGGTGTCACCTTCACCGTTCGGGCGATCACTCTCCCCGACCTGATCGGTCGCGTGCGCGATACGTCGAAGTTCGAGGACGCCACGGTGTTCAGCTTCAACTATGGCTCTGAACCGACGATGGACATCATGCGCTCCATCAATGGCCTGCATTCCTGCAAGTCGTTCATGAAGTGGACCTGCTTCCCAGATCTGCAGCCGACCATCGATGCGGCGAACTCGGAATTCGATCCGGTCAAGCGGCGTGCACTCCTGAAGAAGATCGCGCAGACCTACCACGACGAGGCTGCGTCTTTGTTCCTGTTCGACTCCGTCGATCTCGATGCGGTCAGGGACTACGTCAAGGACTACAAGCCGGTGAACCGGCTGATCAACTGGCACGAAGTCCGGTTGGACGGTAAGCGCGGCTAACGAGCCGTTCGTTACCGCTTAGATTGGTCCGCGGGGTTTCGACCTCGCGGACCTTTTTTTCTAGTTACCGCCGCGATCGTATCGGCGTTTGGCCGACCATCGTGTGAAGAAGATGCCAACGACGGCGCCGATCAATACGCCAAGGCCGATCGACATCCCCATATCGTTCCCTTCGCCCGCGCCGAAGGCGGCGCCCACACCAATACCGAGAACCACCCACCCGATCACCGGATGCGCGCGGCCCCCGGCGAGGAGTTGCTGGTTGAAGGACTTGGGTTGCTGCGGATTTTCGTCAGTCATGGGACTCGTCGTGTTTTGCGGGCCACAGACTATAGCCTGACCAGCGCTGTCCCGAAAACCGACGCCAACTAACGGGAATGTGTGTCCCGCGCCTTGGTCACCTACCGTGACGAGACAATAATGGGGCTCCAAACTGGCGAGGCAGATCTTGATTCTCCGTCCCTTTCACACCGCTGTGTTTCTCCTGCTGGTGCCGCTGATGATCGCGACGGCGCAAGCACAGAACCGCAGCGTCGACCTTGAACTTGTCTTGGCAGCCGACGGTTCCGGATCGATCGACGACGATGAACTCAGGCTCCAACGCAAGGGATACGGGCAAGCCATGATGCATCCTCGCGTGCTTGAGGCGATCCAATTCGGCCCGCACGGCCGGATCGCGGTGGCCTATGTCGAATGGGGCGCGCCAGACTCTCAGCACACCATCGTGGATTGGACCTTCATCTCGGACCGTGAATCCGCGGCGCGCTTTGCCCAGGCTCTCGTCGACGCCCCGCGCGCTGCTTTTGGATACAACTCCATCTCGAACGCGCTGGTTTACGCGGCCGGCCTTATCCACAGCAACGACATCGCCTCGATCCGGCGGATCATCGATGTCTCTGCCGACGCCGGGAACATCGGCGGCATCGCGATCGAGCTGGCGCGCGACACGGTCGTGCAAAGTGGAATCACAATCAACGGGCTCGCGATCGCTCGAGGCGGTGGTCGCCCCAGCGGGGCAAACCGGGGCTACGGTACGCTAGAAAACTACTTTGCCCAAGTCGTGATCGGTGGCCCCGGCGCGTTTGT
>CALJDF010000179.1 GCA_938023835.1 uncultured Alphaproteobacteria bacterium | reverse complement strand
GGTGCCCGAACGGTCGGGGGCGGCTATGATGCCAGGCATTCTTAGCGTTCTGGGGTCTTCATGCACGATATTATCCAGCAACTCGAAACCAAGAGAGAGGAAGCTCGGCTCGGCGGCGGCGACCGTCGGATCAAAGCCCAGCACGCAAAAGGAAAGCTGACGGCGCGTGAGCGGCTCGACGTGTTGCTCGACGAGGGCACGTTCGAGGAGTTCGACATGTTTGTCGAGCATCGCGAGACCGAGTTCGGCATGGCGGCCCAAAAGGTGCCGGGTGATGGTGTGGTCACCGGTTTCGGCAAAATACACGGGCGCCTCGTCTTTGTTTTCAGTCAGGATTTCACGGTATTTGGCGGGTCGCTGTCGGAAACCCACGCCGAAAAGATCTGCAAGATCATGGACCAGGCGATGAAGGTCGGTGCGCCGGTCATCGGCCTGAACGACTCCGGCGGTGCCCGTATCCAAGAAGGTGTCGCCTCGCTGGGCGGATATGCCGACGTTTTTCAAAAGACCATTCTCGCATCGGGTGTTGTGCCTCAGATTTCGGTGATCATGGGGCCATGCGCCGGCGGTGCGGTCTACGCCCCGGCGATGACTGACTTCATCCTTATGGTCAAAGACACCTCGTACATGTTTGTCACGGGCCCCGACGTCGTAAAGACCGTGACCCACGAGGTTGTGACCCAAGAAGAACTCGGCGGCGCGGTCACTCATACGACGAAGTCGTCAGTAGCGGACCTTGCGCTAGAAAATGATATCGACACGCTGATTCAGACGCGACGGATGTACGATTTCTTGCCGCTGTCGAATCGAGAGGATCCGCCGATACGCGTCACACAAGATCCGATCGACCGGGTGGAGATGTCCTTGGACACACTGGTCCCGGCTGATCCATCGAAGCCCTATGACATCAAAGAACTGATCCACAAAGTGGTCGACGAGCGTGACTTTTTCGAAATCCAGCCCGACTTCGCGCGCAATATCATTGTTGGTTTTGGTCGCATCGGCGGGCAAACCGTGGGCATTGTTGCGAACCAACCAATGGTGCTGGCCGGGTGTCTCGATATCAACTCGTCGCGCAAAGGGGCGCGCTTCGTCCGGTTTTGCGACTGCTTCAATATCCCGATCGTGACGTTCGTCGACGTGCCGGGGTTCCTACCCGGCACCGACCAGGAATACGGCGGGATCATCAAACATGGGGCCAAGCTCTTGTTTGCATATGGCGAAGCAACCGTGCCCAAGGTCACGTGCATCACACGTAAGGCTTATGGTGGCGCTTACGATGTCATGGCCTCGAAACACCTACGCGGCGATATCAACTATGCTTGGCCGACTGCCGAAATCGCGGTCATGGGGCCGAAGGGCGCGGTGGAGATTATCTTCCGTGATCAGGCCGGCGATGCAGACAAGGTCGACGAGTTGACCGAAGAATATCGAACGCGTTTCGCCAACCCCTTCATCGCCTCCCACCGCGGGTTTCTCGACGATGTCATCATGCCGCACAATTCGCGCCTTCGAATTGCCCGCGCGCTCGACATGTTGCGCACGAAGGAACTCGAGAACCCCTGGAAGAAGCACGACAACATTCCGCTATGACAAAAGACTCTCGTAAACGAGATCAGGTCGGCGGGACTAGCGCCATGCGCGTCGCGGCGTTCTCGCCCTAGGATCAGTGTGTCAATCCGATGATCGAGTTTCGGCACGGTGACCGACCCCCAATCGACACGGTGATCGCTCTTTACCGCGCGACAAGCCTTGGCGCCCGTCGCCCTGTTGACGACCGCGACCGGATGGCCGGCATGTTCGAGAATTCCAATATTCTCGTCACCGCGTGGGACGACGACCGCTTGGTTGGACTGTCTCGTGCGATGTCCGATTTGGGTTGGGTGGTTTACGTCGCTGATCTTCTGGTTCATGAGGATTGGCAACGGCGTGGCATCGGCGCCGCGTTGCTTGAGCAGACTCACAAAGCTGCGGGCGGGGAAGACGACATCACCCTCATTCTGGTGGCGGCGCCGGAGGCGATGACCTACTACCAGTCACTCGGGTATGACAAGATTGCCGAGGGCTGGCGGCGGTCGAGGCGCAAGAATCCTCTCTCGATTGGGTCTCGTTAGTACATTGAAAAGAAACGGTTTTTCATGTTGAAGAAAATACTTGTCGCCAACCGTGGTGAGATTGCCTGCCGAGTTATTCGATCGGCTCGGCGGATGGGGATCGCAACCGTCGCGGTGTATTCCGATGCCGACGTCGGCGCGCCGCACACGCAGATGGCGGATGAGGCGATCCGAATCGGGCCGGCTGCGGCGGCGGAGAGCTATCTGGTCGTCGATGCGATCTTGGCTGCGATCAAAGAAACTGGGGCCGATGCGGTGCATCCCGGCTACGGCTTTCTGTCGGAGAATGCGGCGTTCGTAACGGCGCTCGACAAAGCCGGGATCACATTTATTGGGCCCAAGGCGGATGCCATTGCGGCAATGGGCGACAAGATCGAGTCGAAGAAGCTTGCCGACAAAGCTGGCGTGTCGACGGTGCCGGGCTTCCTTGGCGAGGTTCCCGACGCCGATGCCGCGGTAAAGATCGCCCGTGATGTTGGCTACCCGGTCATGATCAAGGCGTCCGCCGGTGGGGGCGGCAAAGGCATGCGAATCGCTCGGGACGACGAGTCCGTGCGCGAGGGATTCGAGCGTGCAGTGAGCGAAGCCAAATCTTCATTTGGTAATGATCGTGTGTTTATTGAGCGCTACGTGGAGACGCCGCGCCACATCGAGATTCAGGTGCTCGCCGACACGCATGGGACGGTGCTCTACCTTGGGGAGCGAGAGTGCTCGATCCAGCGCCGCCATCAAAAAGTCATCGAAGAGGCGCCGAGCCCGTTCCTCGACGAGGCCACGCGTCGGGCCATGGGCGAACAGGCGGTCGCTCTCGCTAAGGCAGTCGATTACGTCTCCGCTGGCACGGTCGAGTTCATCGTCGATCCGGAACGGAACTTTTTCTTTCTTGAAATGAATACCCGCCTGCAAGTTGAGCACCCGGTCACCGAATGTGTCACCGGTCTCGATCTCGTCGAGCAAATGATCCGCGTGGCCGCGGGGGAGAAGCTCCAATTCGCGCAAAGCGACATCCAGCTCAAGGGTTGGGCGATGGAGTCGCGAATCTACGCAGAAGACCCGGTGCGTGGATTTCTTCCGTCGATCGGTAGGCTAACCGGCTACGACGTCCCAGCCGAAGAGGGCGGGGTTCGGGTCGACACCGGTGTGGAGGAGGGGAGCGAGATATCGCGGTTCTATGACCCGATGATCGCCAAACTCGTAACATCCGGAGCGGACCGCGCGGAGGCCACGGACCGGATGGCGACCGCGCTGGACCGCTTTTATGTCCGCGGCATCGCACACAATGTCCGGTTCCTCCGGGATGTTGTGGATCGCCCCGCGTTCCGGGAGGGCGCGCTGTCCACGAGCTTTATTGATCAAACCTGGCCCGACGGCTACGTCCAACCGGCGCCGAACGACGATCAGATGGCCGTCGCAGCGGCAATCGGCGCGCTCGCCCACCTTCGGCGCACGGTCCGAGGCGGGCCGGGGCCTGCGGGGAACTGGGTGGCGGTCGTAGAAACCAATCAAGTGCCGATGACTCTCGCGGATACCGAAGATGGCTGCAGCCTGGTTGTCGACGGCACGAACGTCGAGGTCGTCGCCGGCTGGATGCCCGGTGACGCCCTTTTCACGGGGTCCGTGGCCGGCAAAAGGGTCGTGGCGCAAATCGATGCCTTGAGCGAGGGCGTGCAGGTCACGTTGGGTCCAGTGTCGCTCGTCGTCGTGCTACGAAACGAAAGAGTTGCGGCGCTGATGGACCTGATGCCGGTCAAAGAACCCCCTGACATGAGCAAGTTTCTCTTGTCGCCGATGCCGGGCATGGTCGTGTCGATCAACGTCGCTGAGGGGCAGGCCGTTGAGGCCGGCACGGCTTTGGCGGTCGTCGATGCGATGAAGATGGAGAATGTGCTGACGGCGAAACGCAACGGGACGATCAAGAAACTTCATGCGGCGCCCGGCGATAGCCTGGCGGTCGATCAAATCATTCTAGAGCTTGAATGAAGCAGACAGACGGCGAGGCGGCTCGGCTGATTCGCATTACCGGGAAGGTCCAGGGCGTGTGGTTTCGCGGCTGGACGGTCAAGACCGCGCGGGCGTTGGGCCTTTCGGGTTGGGTGCGCAACCGACGAGACGGCTCGGTCGAAGTGCTCGTGCTTGGTCCGCCCGCGGCCATCGACGCGATGATCGTGGCGTGTGGTAGCGGCCCACCGGCGGCCCGTGTTGAAGACGTGGCCGTCGAAGAGGCGCACCCGAGCGGAGAAGATCTCGCCGGCGGCTTCACCCAGCGCCCGACCGCTTAGCCGTAGGGTTTCAAGGTTCTGCCGCCGCGAACCGGTCGAATACGGTCGTGGGGATATCTGTGTTGGCTGAGAAGACCTGCCCAAAACAATGTTTCAGCGCCGCGTCGACCTCTGCGGTGGTCGCCGTGATCCCAAGATCGAGCAGGGACGTCACCGCCGCGTCGTCGATCCCGCAAGGGACGATTCCCTCATAGTGACCGAGGTCGGGTTCGACGTTGAGCGAGACCCCGTGGAAGGTCACCCAGTGGCGAATACGCACGCCCACCGCCGCGATCTTGGCAATGCCGCGGCCTTGGCCTCGGTCCACCCAAACGCCGATACGACCCTCTTCCCGTTTCCCTTGAACGCCGAATCCAGCCAGCGTGAGGATGAGCCATTCCTCAAGATTGCGAACGAAACAACGAACATCACGGTCGCGTCGGCGCAGGTCCAACATGACGTAGGCGATGCGCTGGCCGGGCCCATGATAGGTGTATTGACCGCCCCGACCGGCCACAAATACCGGAAACCGATTGGGCGCTAGCAAGTCCTCGCTCCGGGCGCTCGTGCCGGCGGTATAGAGTGGGGGGTGCTCAAGGAGCCAGACCAGTTCGGGCGCCAATTCGTCCCGAATGCAGGCCACGCGCTGCTCCATGGCCGTTACGGCCTCGGGGTAGGCGACCGCGGATTCGCTGACCTGCCACTCGATCTTGTCCATGGCGGGCAGCTTAACACGGGCCTTTCTTAACCATTCCTTCAGGAATAGAATCTAATTGTCGATCTAACGGAAACTGCCCCTGGCCAGGATTGAGACATGGCGCGCGCCGTCAATAACGTCAGTGTTGAATTATCGGTCGTTCTCGGCCGGTCGAATATGCCGATCAACCAGCTGCTCAAGATGGGTCGCGGGGCCGTTATCGAACTCGACACCACGGTCAACGATCATGCGCTGATCCTAGCCAATGATCGAGTCATCGCCCGTGGCGAGGTCATGATCGTCGATGATCACGTGGCCATAACGATTACCGACACCGTCGGCATCAACGAAATTCTTTAATCCAACAAACCCACGGAAAACCTGAGAAGCCTGGGCCGTGCGGCTTGAAGCCGTGATCCAGATTTGCTATTCGGCTGCCACTAAGCGGTCGTGGCGGAATTGGTAGACGCGCAGCGTTGAGGTCGCTGTGGGAGTTAATCCCGTGGAAGTTCGAGTCTTCTCGACCGCACCACCACTAAAAGCCCGTGGGGAATCCCTGCGGGCTTTGGTGTTTCTTGGACGCAGTAAAGGCTCTAGGGTCGCTTGTGGAACTGACCGCTCGGGGCGGCGGATTGATCAAATAAGAAGGTATGGATATGGCGGACGAACTGGACCAAATGGCCCTGGAGTATCACCGTTGGCCGACCCCCGGAAAAATCAGCGTCACCCCCACCAAGAACCTGGCCAATCAGCGCGACCTGTCGCTCGCCTATTCGCCTGGGGTCGCCGCCGCTTGTAACGAAATTGTCGCCGATCCTGCCACGGCAGCCGATTACACGGTGCGCGGCAATCTCGTCGGCGTGATCACAAATGGGACCGCCGTCTTAGGCCTCGGCAACATCGGACCGCTGGCGTCCAAACCCGTCATGGAGGGGAAAGGCGTTCTTTTCAAAAAGTTCGCCGACATTGACGTCTTCGATATCGAAGTGGATCAGAGCGACCCCGAAAAGTTCATTGAAGCGGTGGCGGCCCTCGAGCCGACATTCGGCGGCATAAATCTCGAAGACATCAAAGCGCCGGAATGCTTTGTCATCGAAAAAGCGTTGCGCGAACGAATGAACATTCCGGTGTTTCACGACGACCAGCATGGCACCGCGATTTGTGTCGCCGCCGCGCTTTACAATGGGCTTCGCGTCGTCGGCAAGGAAATCGACAAGACTAAGCTCGTGTGCTCAGGCGCCGGCGCGGCGGCGCTCGCCTGCCTCGACTTGATGGTCAGTATGGGCATGAAGCCCGACAATATTCTCGTCGTTGACCGCCAGGGCGTCGTTTATCACGGCCGTGAGGAGGATCTCGACCCATACAAAGAGCGCTATGCGGCCAATACCAATGCCCGCACGCTCGCCGATGCTATGGAGGGTGCCGATATTTTTCTCGGTGTGTCCGGCCCCGGCGTGTTGTCAAAAGATATGGTCAAGACGATGGGTGAAAAGCCATTGATCTTGGCGTTGGCAAACCCGACACCTGAGATCAAACCGGAAGATGCCAAAGAGGTGCGTCCGGATGCGGTGATCGCCACCGGGCGTTCGGATTATCCGAACCAGGTCAACAACGTCTTGTGTTTCCCGTTCATCTTCCGCGGCGCGCTTGATGTTGGCGCGACCGAGATCAACGAGGCGATGAAGCTGGCCGCGGTCAAAGCGATAGCGGACCTCGCGATGGCCGAGGCCACCGATGTCGTGGCCAAGGCCTATGCCGGCCAATCGCTCGACTTCGGCCCTGAATACTTGATTCCCAAGCCGTTCGATCCGCGTCTCATCGTAGAGGTCGCACCCGCCGTCGCCAAAGCGGCGATGGAGTCAGGCGTCGCAACGCGCCCGATCGAGGATTTTCAGGCCTACCGCGACAAACTAGCGCGTACGGTCTATCGCACTAGTTTCGTGATGAAGCCGGTCTTCGATCGCGCACGAGAACAACCACTCCATCTTGCCTATGCCGAAGGTGAAGAGGAAAGCGTTTTGCGGGCCGTGCAGATCGTCATCGATGACGGTTTGGCCAAGCCAATTCTCATTGGCCGACGGTTCGTGATCGAGATGCGGCACAAAAAAATGGGGTTGCGGTTCGATCTCGACAAAGACGTGGAACTAATCGATCCGCAAGGTGATCCGCGTTTTCGGGATTATTGGACCGAGTATCACAACCTGATGCGGCGAAAGGGTGTGGCGCCCGATACCGCCCAAGCAACCGTTCGTACGCGCAACCCGGTGATTGGCGCTCTTGCCGTGCGACGGGGGGATGCGGACGCCCTGATTTGCGGTGTGGTCGGACGCTATGCCCGCCAACTGCAATACGTCGAGGACATCATCGGACGACGCGAGGGCGTCGCAAACCTGTGTGCCATCCAGGTGCTCGTCGCGCCACGTGGCACGGTTTTCTTCGCCGATACCAACGTCAACTACGACCCGACGGCGGCCCAGATTGCCGAGACGGCCATTCTGTCGGCGTCGGCGGTGCAACGGTTTGGGTTGGAACCCAAAATAGCGCTCCTTTCGCATTCCAATTTCGGGACCCACCAAAACCCGTCAGCCGGGAAAATGCGCGAAGCGCTGACCATCATTCATGAGCGCGCGCCGAACCTCGAGGTTGAAGGCGAAATGCAGGGCGATGCCGCGTTGTCCGAGGTTGTTCGTGACCGTGTATTCCCGGATTCGGATCTCAAAGGAGAAGCCAACCTTCTGATCTTCCCCAACGTAGACTCGGCGAACATTGCCTTTACGGTCGCGCGATCAATGACGGACGGTCTTTCGGTCGGGCCGATCCTTGCGGGCTTGAACGGTTCCGCGCACATCGTGACGCCGTCGATTTCGGTTCGTGGTCTCGTCAACATGAGCGCCCTCGCCGTCGTCGAAGCGCAAGTCGCCGCATCACGCGTCGCCGGCTGACCCATTCATGACCCCCGCCCCCCAAGAACCGGATGAGCGCGACCCGGGCGGGGCGGATGAAAGCCTTGCGCCGAAAGTCGGTCTCCCACTCGACGTCGTCAACGCCGTTGAAGACGCCCTGGATGCCGGCGAGATCGATGCCGCGGCGGAAGTCGTCCAAGATCTCCATGCTGCCGATGTTGCTGATCTTATCGAGACCATTGATCCGGCTCACCGATCGGCGCTTGTCGATGCCATCCAAGAGAATTTCGATCCAGAGGTCCTAACAGAACTCAGCGACACCGTTCTTGAGGATGTTGTTGATCGTCTTGGTAGTGAAGGGACCGCCGCGGCGGTTTCGGAGCTCGAGACCGATGACGCGCTCGAAGTCCTCGATGATCTCGACGCCCATCTGCAGCGTGAAGTGCTCGACCAGCTTGACACTTCCGACCGTGCGGAGATCGAACAGGCGCTCGCCTATCCGGAAAGCTCTGCCGGTCGCTTGATGTAGCGCGATCTGATCGCGGTGCCGTCCTACTGGAATGTCGGGCAGGTGATCGACTACTTACGCGAGACGGAAGACCTGCCTGACGACTTCTACGAACTTATTCTGATCGATGCCGATCATCATCCGATCGGCACGCTGCCGTTGAACGTGTTGCTGCGCACGCGCCGACCGGTGCCGATCGATGACATCATGGATGGCGATCTTCGCGTTGTCCCGGTGGACATGGATCAAGAGGAAGTCGCTTATTTGTTCCAGCAATACGACTGGGCTTCGGCGCCGGTGATCGATCCATCTGGCCGTCTTGTCGGCGTCATCATGCACGATGATATCGCGGACGTGATCCAGGAAGAGGCCGAAGAAGATATCCGGCGCCTGACGCGGGCGGGCGGTGCCGGCATCCACGATGGCGTGGTCGATATCGTCCGCGGTCGCTCGGTTTGGCTGCTGGTCAACCTGTTGACGGCGGTCGTTGCATCGCTCGTGATTTCGGTTTTCGGCGCCACGATTGAGCAAATTGTTGCGCTGGCGATCCTCATGCCCATTGTCGCATCAATGGGTGGCAACGCCGGGACTCAAGCTCTCACGGTGACCGTTCGCGCCTTGGCAATGCGTGACATCACGGGATCCAATGTTCTTCGGCTGGTCAACAAGGAACTCATCGTTAGTTTCATCAACGGTATTGGGTTCGCTGTCCTGTGCGGCATCGGGGCCTATTTTTGGTTCGGCGACCTTGGGTTGGCCCTGGTTATTCTCGCGGCCATGATCATCAACATGATGGCGGCCGGATTCTCGGGCATACTCATCCCTCTTGGGCTCAACCGGATCGGCGTGGATCCCGCATTGGCGGCAACGGTGTTCGTAACGACCGTGACTGATGTTGTCGGCTTTTTCGCGTTTCTCGGTCTCGCGGCCTGGTTATTGGTTTAGGGGGGGTGATGACGGATTTGACGACGGCCGAGGGGTTCAACGCGGCTGCCAAAGAACACTTTCCGGGCCACCTCGACATCGCGATGACGCTTGTCGAGCATGGCAAGGCCGAGGGCGCAATGCAGGTCGGCCCGCAGCACCTCACGCCGACCGGCTATCTGCATGGCGCTGCCGTGGTCGGCCTAGCGGATACCGTCTGCGGGTCGGGCTGTCAGGGGTCGAAACCCGAGGGCGCCGTTGGGTTCACAACCATTGAGCTCAAGTGCAATTACATGGGTACAGCGACATCGGGCACCGTCACCTGTACCGCGCGCATGATCCATGGCGGGCGTACCACGCAGGTTTGGGATGCCGATGTGGCCCGCGAGGACGGTAAAGTAATCGCCAGTTTCCGTTGTACCCAAATGGTTCTGTGGCCCAAGCCGTAGCCCGGTTATTCTGTCGGCGATGATTCCCAACCAAGTGCCAACTTTCGATTTCGATCTCGGCGACACCGCCGACATGCTGCGCGATACCGTCATGTCGTTCACCGCAGACCATGTCGCACCCATCGCCAGCGAGATGGATCAAACAAACACCTGGCCCGAAGGCCTGTGGCGCAAGATGGGCGCCGCCGGGCTTCTTGGCGTCACCGTCGAAGAAGAATATAGCGGCGCCGGCATGGGCTATCTCGAACATGTGGTCGCGATGGAAGAACTCAGCCGCGGGTCGGCCGCTGTCGGGCTGTCCTACGGCGCGCATTCCAACCTGTGCGTCAACCAACTGCGCCTCAACGGAACCGAAGAGCAAAAGCAACGCTACCTGCCCAAACTCGTCTCCGGCGAACATGTCGGCGCCCTGGCGATGTCCGAAGCGGGCGCTGGGTCTGACGTTGTGTCGATGAGCCTGCGGGCCGAAAAGCGCAATGACCACTTCCGTTTGAACGGCAACAAATACTGG
>CALJDF010000178.1 GCA_938023835.1 uncultured Alphaproteobacteria bacterium | reverse complement strand
GCTCAGACCTGTTCGCAGACCGGCGACCGGAGTTGTACCAGCCGATCGTGTCCGAACCGCAGCCGCACCGCGATATGCCGGGGGTCGAAAAACTACTTGCTGGTGTCGTCAATGGCGCTCGGGACGACATTCTGGCTGGCGTCCGTGACGCCGTGGCGCGCGGGGTCGAGGTCTTGGCATTGCCGGAGCTTGTTTTCTTGCCCGACGGCAAGGTCGGTCATGTCGGCGTGGCGGCTGAGGTCTGCCGTAAGGGGATCGAGGACATCGGCGAGACCCTATCCGGTGCGGCGCATGACTGTTTGGTCGCCGCGTCCGTCGTCCACGTCGAAGACGGCAAGGCCGCGCATCGCGGTGTCTTGATCGGGCGCGACGGCGTAGTATCCCATCAGGACACCGTCCATCGCTGCGGGCGTCATCCCTGGGTGACGCGCTATGCCGATGATTTTGAGACGATCGATCTGCCGCAAGGGCGCTTTGCGATGGTGGTTGGGGGCGATGCGGCCATTGTCGAGTCCTTCCGCCTGTTAGCGCTTAAAGATGCTGCGGTCGTCTGCGTGCCGACGCGGGTGCTTGAGCGCTGGGAAATTACAACCGGCTTACTGGAGCGGGCGGCCGAAAACCGGCTGAGCCTAGTCGTCGCAACCGAACCCGGAAGCGAGGCCACGAGCCTGATCGTCACGCTCGACAAGGATTTCACGCAGGGCACGGAGCGCGCCGACGGTCAGCGACGGGCGCGGACACTGAGCTGGCCGATCGCCGCGCACGCCGACCGCGATGCCGCCGTGATGACGGCACCGATTTATCCGACCGCGTCTGCCAACCGGTTCTGCTTTTTCGCAACCGACTTGGTGGATGGCCGGCCGTGGAATCTATCCGGCGCGATTGCGGCGCCGTTGCCTGCCAAATAGCGGGCGATGCCCGCTCCTTAGGATGACGGCGGTAGCGCCGGGACCTCGATCATGTGCGGGTCCTTCCCCTCGACATAGGTCTCCCACATCATCTCGCATGCGGCTTCGAAATGTCGGGTGAGGCGATCGATGTGGAAGAGGGGCGCGTCGTCCCGGTTGCGTTTCAGTTTGGCTCTGATTTCCGCTAGCAGTTCGGGCTGCGTCGCATAAGCACGGGCCTTCTTTTCGTACTCGTCAAGGGAATAGGCAATGAGCTCCGGCGCACCGATGGCGCTGACTAATGTCGCGCCGTTGCGCGCCGGGGGGGTCGGGCCATACAAGGTCAGAACGGGGACACCGGCCCAAAGGGCATCGGTCGTGGTCACGCCGCCACCGTGGTGCAGATTATCCAATGCCAGATCGGCAAGCGGCAGGCGCGCCAAATGAAGCGGGTGCGCGATGGTATCGGAGAAGATCAGGCGGGTCGGGTCTATGCCGCGCGCCTTGGCTTCTCGCTGGAGATTGGTACGGCTGGTCGGCGTGCCGGACATGAACCAAAGCACACTGCCTGGGGTCTCGCGCAACAGGCGCATCCAAGTCGCAAAAAGCGTGGGATAGAACTTGTAGTGGGAGTTGAAGTTCGCAAAGACGAACCCGTCGTCGGGTAAACCGAAATCGGCGCGGGTGAAGGTCTCAACCGCGACAGGCGGCCGCGATGTCGCCATGAAGGTGTCGGGCAGGTAGACCAATTGTTCCGAGCAATACTGGCGATCTTCTGGCGGCAATTGAATGCGATCGGTAATCAGGTAGTCGATGAAAGAGGCGCCGGTCGTCGAGGAAAAGCCGAGCCAATGGGCCTGAACCGGTGCCGGACGCAGGGCAAGAACCTCAAGCCGACCGCCGCGCGTATGACCTGCGAGATCGATCAGAACGTTCACGCCGTCCTCGACCATCTTTTTCGCCGCCTCGACATAGGACATCTGCGTGATGTCGGTCCAACTATCGAACGTCTCCGAGAAATGGCGCGTTAGGTCGTCTTGGCCGAAGGTGGTGATGGCATAAGCGGCATAGTGGTAGCGGTCTCGATTGCGATTTTCGAGGACGCCGCGGAAGGCCACTGCCACGCTATGAAACCGGAAATCTGGCGAGAGAAAGCCGATTTTCAGCTTCCCGTCTTGCAGCTTTTTGTATGTCAGCGGCCCGAGACGCGCGCGGCTGTCTTCCACTTCGCGCTCGGCACGACGGGCGACGTGTTGCGCCGTTCGCATCCGCAGGTCGAGGCTGGCGGGCATGCTCTGTAGGCCAAACGGCGAAATCGAAACGCCTTGGCCACGCTCGATCTCGCGTTCGGTGTTCTCAAGAACCCGAGAGATGATCGCCTCGAGGTTGTCCCAGCTGCATTGCTGCATCAAGCCATGCGCGAGATACGGATAGACCACGTTGTTATCGACGTTGCGACTCAGGGCTTCGCGGAACGCGGTCACGGCTTCATCGTGGCGACTGAGGAGTTGGAGGAGGCTGCCTAAATTGAAATAGGCCTGTGACAGATCGGGATGCTTCTTGATGAGCTCGTAATACGTGCTGACAGCATCGTGGTAGCGCCCAAGCTGCTGATAGGCGATCGCGAGGTTGTTCATCGCCTCGGGGTAGCTGTCATCAACCTCGATAGCGCGCTTGAATGTTTCGATAGCCTCAGACTGCCGGTTGAAGGCCTGCTGAGCGAGACCGATCCCGTTGAGTGCGCGCGGGTCATCGGGATCGATTTCCAGCCCCTTGTTGAACTCCTCAAGGGCTTCACCGTGGCGGCCCGTGAGTCGCAAGGTATTGCCGAGGTTGATATGGGCGACGGCAAGTGACGGGTCGAGTTCGATCGCGCGGCGGTAGGCGGCCGTCGCGTCGTCGTGTCGCGTCAGTGCGCCGAGGGAATTTCCAAGGTTGTTGTAGCCTTGCGCCGAATTGGGATCGAGTTCGATGGCCGCTTCAAAGTGCTCAATGGCTTCGGGGTGGCGGTTGAGAACCTGAAGTGCGTGCCCGAGATTCAGGCGGGCTTCGAGAAGATCGGGTAGGCGGGCCACGACGTCGGAGAAGAACTCTGCCGCCCGAGTGAAGTTTTTCGATGTGGCGAAGACCTGGCCCAAAAGGAATTGGGT
>CALJDF010000177.1 GCA_938023835.1 uncultured Alphaproteobacteria bacterium | reverse complement strand
CGAGAAACCACGGAAACGAAACGCGCCGGGAAACGAAACCCGCGTCGCCATAGGCCGTGGGCAACACGGTGTAAGAAGACCGCGTGGAAACCTGCATAGAGGAACATGACCTCAAGACGAGAACGGGCCGCGGGGTCGCGCTCCTGCACTGCTTTGAGATCAAAGCCGAGGGTCTTGAACGCTGAGGTTTCGCTCATGCTATAGTCCCGCGCCTTGGCCCGAAAGAACGATCATGTATGATCGGCGTATAGTTTACCCGACTAAAACAATCAAGCTTAGGCTCGCAGCCCAAGCCACTACTTGCTGATTAAGCCCCATAATTTGTCGGGTACTCTGACAGGGAGCGTTATGCCAGAAGTAAATTTTAACGGCCCCGAGGGCCGCCTTGAGGGGCGCTATCTCACGGGAAAAACCAAGAACGCACCGATCGCCCTCATCCTTCACCCTCATCCGCAGCACGGTGGGACGATGAACAACAAGGTGGTCTATACGCTGTATCACGCCTTTGCCGACCGCGGGCTCGCGGTGCTGCGCTTCAATTTTCGCGGCGTCGGCCGCAGCCAGGGCGAATTCGACCATGGTGCCGGCGAGCTGTCGGACGCCGCAGCGGCACTCGATTGGCTTCAGACCTTCAATGCCAATGCCCGTACGTGCTGGGTGGCCGGCTTCTCGTTTGGCGCATGGATCGGAATGCAGTTGCTGATGCGGCGCCCGGAGATCGACGGGTTTATCTCAGTGTCTCCGCCCTCCAGCCTGTTTGATTTCTCATTCCTGGCGCCCTGCCCGGCGTCGGGCATCATTTTGCATGGCGGCGACGATCAACATGTCCCGGTCGAGGACGCCCAAAAACTGGCCGAAAAGCTGCAGTCGCAGAAAAACATCACGGTCGACTACGAGGTCGTGAGTGGCGCTGACCACTTCTACACTGACCGCATCGACCAATTGCGCCAGGGCGTTGACGCCTACCTCGACAAAGCCCTCGCCGAAAAGGCTGAACCCGCGGTCGAGGAATAAGCCCCCCAAGGGCTAGCCGGGACGGACGAGACGGCCCCCTGTTTGAGGTGCGGGAACGCCCGTGGTCGTCGGCAGACTGAGCGGCAAGCCACGAAGGCTGCGCACCGCCAAATACCCAAACGCCTGCGCTTCGAGCGCATCGCCTTGCCAACCGACCGCTTCGACCGGCACGACCGGCACGTCCAGCGCCGCCGCGAGGCGGGCCATCATGTAGCTGTTGTGTCGACCGCCGCCCGTGACCAGCCAGCGCGTCGCCGGTGCCGGGAAATGCGCACCGGCGGCCAAAACGCCGCCGACCGTCACCGCGGTGAGTGTGGCCGCCCCGTCTTCCAGGCCAAGGCTATCTAGGTCCACGAGGCCAAAGTCCTGCCGATCGAGAGATTTTGGCGGTGCCGCCCCGAAATAGGGCGCGGCGAGCATCTTCTCGACAACCGCATGGTCGGCCTTACCGGCCTGAGCAAAAGCGCCGTCACGGTCGAAACGGCCGCGCTCATGACGGGCGACCCAGTCGTCGATCAGCGCGTTGCCTGGGCCAGTATCAAAAGCGAGCAAGGCGTCGCCTGCGATCCAGGACACATTGGCCACACCGCCAATATTGAGGACGGCAATGGGTTCGTCCGCGCTGGATAGGGCGCGATGATAGAGCGGTGCGAACGGCGCACCCTGCCCCCCTGCGGCCACATCAGCCAAGCGGAAGTCCGCCACAACGTCGGTGTCGAGGGCCGTCGCCAGCATCGCCGCATCGCCGAGCTGCCAGGTGAACCCCTTTTCCGGACGGTGGGTAATGGTATGACCGTGAAGCCCAATTATATCTATATTTGAATATCTTAAATTATTTTTTTTAATCAGATTATTAACTGTGGCAAGGTGCTTTTCCGTGAGAACCCGTTCAACCTCTGCGGCCGATTCGCTCGGTTCCGTCTGGCCCAACAACCCGCGGAGGCGGTCCCGAAGCCCGGCCGGATAGGCCGTCGAAATCCAGGGGCCGGTCTCCACCACGCCCTCACCGTCTGTTCGCAGGAGCGCCGCATCGACCCCGTCGAGTGACGTGCCACTCATCAAGCCGATGGCGGTGTAGACACGATTGGTCATGGACCGTTGCGTTCTGTTATGAGCCCGAAGTCGAACATGCTACACAGCGCTTCCATCCGCCAGCCCTAGCGATACCGCCATGCCGACCGCCAAATCAGATTTCCTGCGCGCCATGATCCGGCGCGGCGACTTCCATGACGCGACCGATTTCGAGGCCCTCGATGCGGCGGCCCTCAAGGGCGGCGTCCTGGGCTATATCGGCTTTGACGCGACCGCGCCGAGTTTGCATGTCGGCAACCTCATGCAAATCCTCAAACTCAGGATCATGCAGCGCACCGGGCAGAAGCCCATCGCCCTTGTCGGTGGCGGGACGACGAAGATCGGTGACCCGTCCGGCAAGGACGAAATGCGTCAAATCCGCAGCGAGGACGAAATCCAGTCTAACGTCGAACGGATCCAAGACTTGCTGGGCCGGTTTCTCACGTTCGGCGACGGGCCAACCGACGCCATCCTCGTCAACAACGCGGATTGGTTGGATACCCTGGAGTACATTCCGTTTCTCCGCGACATCGGTCGGCACTTCACAATCAACCGAATGCTGACGTTCGAATCCGTCAAGGCACGGCTTGATCGCGAAAGTCCGCTGTCGTTCATCGAATTCAATTACATGATCCTCCAGGCATACGATTTCCTGGAGTTGAACCGCCGTTTCGACTGCGTTCTCGAAATGGGCGGGTCGGATCAATGGGGCAACATTCTCAATGGTGTCGAGTTATGCCGCCGGGTGGACCAAACGACAGTGTTCGGGCTTACCTCTGACCTGCTAACCACCGCATCCGGCGCTAAAATGGGCAAAACCGTGCAAGGCGCGGTGTGGCTCTCGGAAGACATGTTGTCGCCCTACGACTATTGGCAGTTTTGGCGCAACACCGAAGATGCCGATGTCGGGCGTTTTCTGCACCTGTTTACCGACCTGCCGGACGACGAAATCGCCAGGCTTGAGGCACTCGACGGGGCTGAGATCAACGAAGCCAAGAAGATTCTCGCTACCGAGGCTACCGCGATGTGCCACGGCGTCGAGGCGGCGAAAAACGCTGCTGAGACGGCGCGTAAAACATTTGAACAAGGCAAGTCTGGCGCCGCATTGCCGCAGATCGACATCCCGCGCGCAGAACTGGAGAACGGAATCCCTGCGTTCGATCTGTTGCGACGCAGCGGGCTCGCCGCTTCGGGCGGCGAAGCGCGACGTCTGATCAAGGGCGGCGGCGGACGGATCAACGATGCAGTCATCGCCGAGGACACCCAACCGATCAGCCTTCAGGACTTGGGCTCGGACGGCACCATCAAGCTTTCGGCCGGCAAGAAGCGGCATGCCCTGGTGCGACCCGTTTAGCTAGCCTGGCTGTTCGCTCAAGAAGGGACGATCCGGGTCATCCGGATCTGGTTGCGCGCCGCCCGTAAAGATCGCAAAGAAATTTCGCAAGAAGCCCGGTGCCAGGGCGGACAGCGGGTTAACGGTAATAACGGGTTCTTCGACCGGTCCACTGATGCCGTAGGTCAGCGCAAAAACACCTTCTCCCTGGCGACCAACCAACAACGTGCCGATCAAAGGAATCTCACCCAATACCGAGTTGATGGTGTAGGCCGGGACCAACGTGCCGAACATCGAGATCTCATCAGCATCGCCGTTGATCTCACCGTCCAGAGTAATGCCGAGCGACGGACCGAACGCCCGAGCGTCGATCACCTCCAATAGGCCGTCATGGAAGCGGAACGGCACGTCAGCCCGTGCAAACTGCAATCCTTCGCCGTTCATCACCTCCAACAAGCCGGTTAGCGAGGCCAGCGTCAGGACACGCGCAAGGGTACTCGCGCTGGTAACACGCAGTTCCGTGATCTCCATCCGCCCGTCAATGACAAGCCCCGTGTCAGTGTCCCGGAGAGACGCCGACACCAGCATATTGCCGCCGACGGCATCGTCGAAAAGCCCTGTCGTTCTGGCAAGCGCCCCGGCGTTGGTTCCCTCAATGGTCAGGCGCCGAGGCCCCTCGGGGGTCGTTACCAGTTCGACTTCTATCGGCGCCTCGTTGTTGATTGAACCTGAGGCGCGCAACGACTCAAGGCTGCCGACGTAATTGAATTCGCCCGCAACGGCGTGAAGCGAGCGACGTTCGCTGAGGATCATCAAATCGGTATTGATCGACACATTCAGCGCCGGCACCTCATCCGTCGTTTCATCAAAAAAGGCATCGAGGAAGGGGCCCGCATCGATCTGAGGACCGTTAATCGCGACGATAAACCCGTCTGGCGCACGCGGACGAATCGATGCGGCGATTTCGGTGTTGCCGAAAGCAAGGCGATCAAGATCGATCCGACGCAGGGCATGCCCGATCCCGAGCTCAATCACGCCGGAGGCCTGTAAGACTTCCGACACAAACGTCGCTTGTTCGATTCTGGTGCCGCCATCCTCAAGCGGACGAACAAGGAAAGCCGCGCGCGCCGGTTTCTCCGGCAACTTGGTGGCGCGCAGCAAGTCGATGTCCACTAACGCAGGCGTCAGGTCGAGATCGAAAACCGCATCGACAAGGTCGCGACCGGCGGAGCGGATATCGACCTCGGCATCGATCGCGCCGACAAGAAAGTCCGCGGTCGGCAGGCCCAGTGCCTGACGGGCAGCATCATCTACCCGACCACCGAGGCGGATGCGCGTTGTGACGCCATTATCGGGTTGAAAAGTTTCGCGCCACACGACGTCAAACGCCACGCCGTTCAGCGCAATGGCGCCATCCGCCTGCATGCCCGCTTTCGTGATTTCAAGTGTGACATTGCCCTGACTGAGGTCGATGCGGCCGAAAGCGTCATCCATCTCGGCGTCGCGAATATTCGAAGCCGCGGCGAATGTTAACTCATCGATCGTCAAATCCGGTCGGACCGGAAACCCCATCCGTATACGCGTCGCAGAAAATCCGCGCACGCTTTCCGGAGTCAAGCCAAAGCGTTCCGTGAGACGCAGCGGTTCGGCATCGATGATCCGCAAAACCTCCTGATTCTTACCGCTTGCAACAAACTCGAGAGACGCGTCCCACGCCTTCGGCGCGGTTTCGATCATTTGGATCGATCCCTCTTGCAGGACGAGCGTGCCGAGGCGACCGCTGCTGAGTTCCAAGTCGACGCTGTCGCCAGTCAAGCGAAGCGAGCCGACCCCCTCGGTGATGGGCGGTAAATCACCAAAGTATTGCGCGGTCACGCCCGAAACCGATAACCGCGCTTCTACCGCTTCGGCGGGCAATCCTGCACCCGTCAAATGCTCAGGCCCGACATTGAGGCGGACCGTTCCATCCGTCACGACGCCGTCCTGAATGCTCTTTACGAACCATTTTTGGACAGGCGGGGCAAACTTGGTCGGCCAGTACTCGTCGATCAGCGCCGGGGTAAAACCCGCGATCCGACCATTTAGGCTGGCCCGGGGACCAGACTCTTCTGCAACAATGAGGCCTACCAAGTCAGCGCGCGCGGCGCCGCGCTCTAGGACAAGTTCCTTGAACACCAGCGCTTTTTTGCCGATGTCGAGCGATCCTTGGGCCGACAGCGTGCCCACTTGCGACGGCGTCGCGAACACCGGGGCAAGATCGAGCGCGCCCGCGCCGCCGCGCATCTCGAAATCTATGGCCTCCAATTGGCCTTGATCGGTGATGGCAAGTTCAATGTGCCCGGTAACCGGCAACTGCATCCGGCTCAGTCCACTTAGCGCCGGGTCCTTGGCCGCGAGGCGTTGGGGATCGAGGTCTTTGAAGTCCACGGCCAAGGTGGTGACGCGTGCGACATAATCGAAGTCTGCCGTTGCAACGAAGCGGGTTGTCTCTGCGCCGAGATCCAAGTAGACGATCAAATCACCCGACAAACTTTCGGCATCGCGATTAAGAATGAAATCGGCTTTGGGAACCCGCCAAACAATCCCTCTTTGTCGGTCGTCGAAGGTCATCGACGCATCGAGGACGCTGATCCTACGAAGCGCTGCACCTGCGCGGCGCGGGTCGGGCGCCAACGTCAGATCGCGGAGAAAACCGATAAGCGTGGCGCTGTTTCCTTCGTCGCCCCCGACCCCAATCTGCAGGCGTCCGTCCGCCTCACGGCGGAAATCGATGGTTGCTCCCACGACATCAATGGTGGTCGGCACGAAATCGCCGTCAAACAGGCGCCGCGAATCCAGACCGACGGCCAGTTCGGGGATCATCGCCATGGTCGCACCGGCCGGGTCCAGCACTTCGAGGTCCAGGACAACAATGTCCAAACCGCGATCAAACCCACGCCACGCAAGAACGGTGTCCGAGAACGCTATGTCGACATCGCCGCCACCGAAGGTCAGCGACTCCTCAAGGTAAGGCGACAGAAACGCAACCGAGATCGGGCCTTCAGACAAACGCCACGCGGCGGCGGCAACGATGATCACGCCTCCGGCAAACAGCGCGGCCACGAGACGGAGAACCAATTTACTTGCGCGCAGCACCACGTTTTACATCTTCCACTTCATCGGGGCCGCCGTTTCGCGTACTAGGTTAGTCGTGACCGACCAGACCTTGATCAGCCAAATATCCGGCCTACCGCGTCCGTCAGACGACGCTGCGGCAAGACGCGGCCTTGAGTCCTTCCTTGAGGATGCTGCCCGATTCCCCGAACACCAAGACGCCGCCCGGTCTCTCGCCAATGATCCCGAAGTCGCCGCGGTCCTTGAGGCCATATTTGGCAACAGTCCTTACCGAACCAAGACCATTATACGCGATATACCGTTTTTTTTGGGGCTTCTCGAACAACCACCCGAGCCAACCCTGAAGCAGATCCTCGACGCCCTTAACTTTCGCGCCGGGGAACGGCCACCCGCCCGAGCCGACACCATGCGGCACCTGCGACAACACAAAGCCCATGCCGCCCTCCTTGTCGCTATGGCCGACGTTGGCAACGTATGGCCCCTGGAGACCATAACGCAGGCATTGAGCGACGTTGCCCAAGCCGCCATCACCTATGCCATCGACACGTTGTTGGCCGAAGCAGGCGCCAAGGGAGATTTCGCCCTGCCCCACCCCGAGCAACCTGGAAAAGGCTGCGGCTACACCGTCATTGCCATGGGCAAACTCGGTGCGCGCGAGCTTAATTTCTCGAGCGACATCGATCTAATCCCCCTGTTCGACCCCGAAGTCGCGCAATACACCGGGAAGAAAAGCCCGCAAGACGCGTTCGTTAGATTGACCCAAGGGCTGGTCCAACTTCTCCAAGAACGAACCGCCGACGGCTATGTCTATCGAACCGACCTGCGCCTGAGACCGGATGCCGGGGCGACACCGGTGGCCATGTCGGTGCGCGCCGCTGAGACCTACTACGAAAGCGTGGGACAAAACTGGGAACGCGCGGCCATGATCAAGGCCCGCCCGGTTGGCGGTGACTTGGAGACAGGCATCGCTTTTTTGGAGGCTATTCGCCCCTTCGTTTGGCGAAAGCACCTGGACTATGCGGCGATCGCCGATATCCACTCGATCAAGCGACAAATCGATTCGAGTCGGGGACACACCCAAATCAAAGTCGCCGGCCACAACATTAAGATCGGGCACGGTGGCATTCGCGAGATCGAGTTTTTTGCGCAAACGCAGCAGTTGATTGCCGGTGGTAAGGAACCGGCGCTGCGCGAGATCACGACGTGCGGTGCATTGCGTGCGCTCGAGACCACACACCGCATCGATGCAACCGCCGCCGACGAGCTGATCGCGGCCTACGTCTTCCTGCGAACGCTAGAACATCGCCTGCAAATGATTGCCGATGAACAAACCCAGACTTTGCCCGACGATGAAGACAGTCTGGCTCACCTTGCCACTTTTGTGGGCTTTGCCGATCGCGCAACGTTCGACACGACCCTCCTCGGCCATCTCACCAAAGTCCGGGAACACTACGGCGGTTTGTTTGAAGACGCCCCCGCCCTTGGCGGCGAATCGGGCAATCTTGTCTTTACCGGTACCGACGATGACCCCGATACACTTGAAACCCTCACCGAGATGGGCTTTCGTGAAGCGAAAACGGTTTCAGGCGCGTTTCGGCGTTGGCACCATGGGCGCTACCGCGCGACCCGCAGCACCCGATCCCGTGAACTGCTGACTGCGCTGACGCCGCGTCTGCTCAATGCGTTTGGCGCGACGGCCAACCCGGACGCAGCTTTCCTGCGCTTTGACGAGTTTCTCGCCAAGCTGCCTGCGGGCATTCAGTTGTTTTCGCTGTTCTACAACAATCCGAGTTTGCTCGATCTGCTGGCTGAAATTGTCGGCAGTGCGCCACGCCTCGCCGAGTTTTTGGCACGCGACCCGCTCGTCCTCGACACCGTGCTTAGCGAGGGTTTTCTCGATCCGCTCCCCGACGCCGCAACGCTGGCGACAGAAGCCCAGGCCCAAGTCGATCAAGCTACGGACTACCAAGATGCGTTGGACTTGGCCCGGCGTTGGACGCGCGACCGTCGTTTGCAGGTCGGCGTCCAGGTGCTGCGAAACATCATGCCGGGTCACCGCGCTGGTCCGGTCCTGAGCGATATTGCCGATGCGGTGATCAATGCTCTTATGCCGCATGTGATTGAGGATTTCGGTCGCCGCCACGGCACGGTACCGGGCGCCGGGTTGGCCGTCGTCGCGTTGGGCAAACTCGGGAGCCGCGAGATGATGTTCGGATCGGACCTCGATCTGATCTTCATCTACGACAACCCCAAAGATGAGGCCGCTTCGGACGGCCCAAAACCCCTCTCCGCCAGCCAGTTTTTTGCGCGCCTTGGACAACAAATCATCAGCGCAATTACGTCTCTGACTGCTGAGGGCCGGCTCTACGAAGTGGATATGCGATTACGCCCGTCGGGCGCTTCTGGAGCGCTTGCAGTCAACATTGAAGGGTTTGCCCGGTACCAGCGCGACGAAGCGTGGACCTGGGAGCGCATGGCGTTAACCCGTGCGCGCGTCGTCCATGCAAGCGACGCGCTGCGCAACCAACTTGAACCTCTGATCGATACCCTTTTGCGCGAACCGCGTGAAAACAGTGCCGTCCTTCACGATGTGGCCGATATGCGGCGGCGCATCGCAGGCGAGTTTCCCGGCACCGGTGTATGGAGCCTGAAGTACGTCAGTGGCGGGCTGCTGGACTTAGAGTTCATCGCACAGGGTCTTCAATTAACGACCGCAGCCGAGGCTCCCTCGGTTCTCCATCGCCCGACCGCGACGGTTTTCGAAGGACTTGCTGCACAGGGCCGCATGACGGAGAACACAGCCCAGGCCCTCGCTGAAACCACGCGGCTATTTCAGGATGTCGAGGGGCTCTTCAGGCTATGTCTCGAAGGGGCGCCGACCGATGAGAGCATCCCCGCGGGATTGGTCCGGGCGCTAACCAGGGTTGCGAACATGCCCGATCTCGCGATCCTCAAAGCGGAACTCGCGGCGCGGCAACGTGACGTGCTTGCCCACTACGACGATCTCATCGGGCGCCACCACGAGGCACCACCCTCCTCTTAGCCCGATCCGATCTTTTTACTGAGCGCGTCGAGCCAGGCCAAAACGCGCTTCTTGTTCACGCCCATGTCACCGATCCCAACGCTCGACCGACTGTAAATGGCGATACTGCTCCGCCCCTCGCCCCGATCGACGCATTGGACGGAGATCGTGTCAGGGAACTTGAACAGCGCCGACCGCTGAACGAAATCGACTCGGTGGCGGGAAGCATCCTCTTCGACGATGTCGACACGCGGCGCCACCAACGCGATCGATCGCATCGCCGCATCGAGTTCCCCCAGTGCAACATTGAAGTCGGGGACCGTCGTCATCGGCTTGGCGCGCGCCTCAAAACCTGCCGGGGCGGCAAAGAACTGGTTGGGACGCCAGCCCATCTTGAATGTGGTCAAGTCGATCATGGTCATGGGCTGCAGATCATCTCCGGGTGCTTGTCGTCAAGAATCAATTGTGCCAGAACGACGTTATCGCATGTCAGCTTTTCCGGGAGAACACCATGGCCATCAAAGAAGGGGATAAAGCGCCCGCCTTCAACCTGCCGACGGACAACGGCAAGAAACTCAAACTCTCGGATATCAAGGGTAAGAAAGTCGTGCTGTACTTCTACCCGAGGGATGACACGCCGGGGTGCACCAAGGAAGCCATCGGCTTTACGGAGTCGCTTGCCAAATTCAAACGTGCGGGCGCGGTGGTGATCGGGGCCTCGAAGGATACGGTAGAAAAACACGCCAAATTTCGTGACAAGTACGACCTCAAGATCCCATTGATCAGCGACGAAGACGGGTCGCTTTGCAAGGACTACGGGGTCTGGAAAAAGAAGATGAACTACGGCAAATCCTACATGGGCATTGAACGCTCAACCTTCCTCATAGACGAGAAGGGCAAGATCGCCAAAGCGTGGCAAAAGGTTAAGGTGGCCGGGCACGTGGATGAGGTTCTGGCGGCGGTAAAGGAACTCTGAGACCCCCGCCCATGCTCTTCCACCCGGGGATTCTGGGCCGCGTCCCCACGCAGTTTTGATAGGCAATTTTTGCCGCCGCGCCGTCTGACGACAGACCCTTTTTACAATCTCATCCTGATTCCTCCGAATCTGCCGACTCGCGACGAATCTCGCTTGCTCGGGTCGATTTGAATCGATATCCCTAGATGACAGGGCTGGGAGGAAGAATGGCGAATGAGGGCCGAGGGACCCTTACGCGGGTCTACGGGCGTCTATTTCCCGAACGACAGATTTATGTGCGCACCGACGGCGAGGTTCGCTTTGTCACCTTCTCGGGCAGGGTGCAGTTCACCCTTGCGTCGGTTGGCTTGCTCCTTGGGTTCTGGTTTGCCTTCTCCACATTCCAGTACGCCTTCCAAAACGAAATAATCTCGGCCAAGAACGAGCGTATTCGTGCGGGGCAAGAAGCCTACCTAGTCCTCGAAGGCGAGATGCGAGACACCCAGCTGCGCTTCATCGCGGCCGCGCGCGATCTCGACGCCAAACACAGCCAACTCATCGCCCTGGTCTCCCACAAGGAAAACCTCGAGCAACGCCTCCATGAGATATCCGATCGTTTGGCCGCGGTGTCAGACGATCACCGCGAGGCCTCCAAGGAGGCCGCGGCGCTTCGGAATCAACTGCAGGGCGAGCGCAGCGTCCTTTCCGGTCAGATCGGCACCCTACAAGGTGAGCTTCGCAGCACGCTGGAACAGCAGTCTGATCTTGAGAAAGACCTCGCCGCAACCCGCGACCGTGTTGTGTCGCTGAGCGCAGAGCGGGACACGCTCATCAAGTCGAATGCCGATCTCGTTGGCAATCTCACGACCGTCAACATCCGGTTGGTTGATATCCGGGGAGAGCAGCAACGATTCATCGAGCGAATTGCGGCGCGCACCTCGGATGATATCTCCCTTCTAGAAGACACCATCGCCATGACGGGGCTTGAGCCGGATACCCTGTTCAAGAAGAGCGGCGTCCTTAACAGCGCCATGGGCGGCCCCGTGATCGATCCGTCGGCCGCCGACGATGGCGCGCTGACCGGCGTTGCGAGTCTCGACGGCGGTGCGGCGTTCGACTCATCGGTGGCCGGCCTTGAAGACAGTTTGCAGCGTTGGGAAGCCTTGCAAGGCGTTCTGCGGGTGCTCCCGATTGCAGCGCCGGCCGACAATTTCTACATCTCCAGCGATTACGGACGTCGCCGCGACCCCATTACCAAACAGATGGCCTTTCATGCCGGCGTTGATCTCGCCGGCCCCGCGCGGCAGCCTGTCTTCGCGACGGCCCCCGGGACGGTCGCCAAGGCCGGGCGAAATGGCCCCTACGGCAATATGGTCGAAATCGATCACGGTTTCGGGCTGCGAACGCGCTACGGGCATCTGGACAAAATATCGGTCAAAAAGGGCGAGGAAGTGGGATTTCGGACCCAAATCGGGCGAATGGGGAGTACCGGACGCAGCACTGGCACGCACCTTCATTACGAGATAAGGTTCGAAGGCGAAGCGTATGATCCGGCACGCTTTTTGAAGGCAGGGAAGTATGTTTTCAAAAACTGAACGAGGGACAAGTCCATTGCCCGAAACACCAGGGAGTTCCAAGGACGCGCCACCGTCGTTAATTAGCGCCGATCTCCAAATTGTCGGCAACCTGC
>CALJDF010000176.1 GCA_938023835.1 uncultured Alphaproteobacteria bacterium | reverse complement strand
AGCCACGGAACACATTCCGGGTGCAGGCCCGGCATTCCCGGATCCATCGGATTCCACGGCCCGAACTCCGCCCGACGCGCGTCGCGACCGGTCGCGATCAACAACACATTGAAGAAGTGTTCCGCAGTGACGACCATGTCCTCGCGATCGAGGCCGACTTCGCAAAGGAATATGACGCCCGGCGCGCCATTGCCAACACGCTAGAACGCTATGGCCGGATCGACCACGTGATCCACAGCGCCGGCGCCGTCGGCAAAGGCCGCATCGAAGAAACGAGCCTTGCCGATTGGCACCGCTTGATGGACGTCAACCTGACCTCTGCGTTCCTCATTTGCCGAGAGGCCTATCCGGCACTGAAAGAAAGCAAAGGCAACGTTGTCCTTGTGTCGTCGAGCAACGGTATGCACGGCGGCACGTCCTTCTCCGGCTTGCCTTACGCAATGGCCAAAGCCGGAGTGATCAACCTAAACCGATACCTTGCCAAAGAATGGGCGCCTGACGGTATTCGTGTGAACTGTTTATCCCCTGGCCCCGTCGATACACCGATGCTCGACCGGCTGACCGAGGAACAACACGCCTGGACCAAAGCGGCGACATTGATCGGCCGTTACGCCACGGCGGACGAATGCGCTGGCATGATCATTCATTTGTGTTCCGACTATGCAGCCTCGATGACCGGGACGGTCGCCAACGTGTCCTCCGGCATGGTTCTGGATTAGACGATGCCGCTCGCCCACCGCGACGCATCAGAAATCACCGGCTACCATGCGCACATCTACTACGATGCCGACACCCGCGACGAGGCGCGTAGCGTGCGTCTCGGGATTGAAACCCGCTTCACCTGCATCCTAGGGCGTTGGCACGATCAACCGGTCGGGCCACACCCGAAAGCCATGTATCAAGTGGCGTTCGAGCCCGACGAATTCCCCAGGATCGTGCCGTGGCTCATGATCAACCGGCGCGGGCTCGACATTCTGATTCACCCCAATACCGCTGATCCCGTCGAAGATCACGACATCAGCCCGATATGGCTCGGCAACAAACTTGATCTTGATATCGACTCATTGCGCCAGTTTACGATTGAGCGCGCGAAGAAGATCGCCGGCGATTAGCCTGCCGTCGCGGGGCCTCTCGGTCGGCCTCGAATCATTGTTGCGGCGACCAAAGCGCTGAGCGCGGCTAAGACTGCGGCGACCGCCGCAACCGCCCGAAAGCCATCCACCATCGCGTCACCAATCGCCATGCGTAGTGCCGATCGGGTATCGGGATCACCAATCGCAGCAAGGTCGATCTCTGCCAACCGATCCGCCTGGTCGAGAACCGACATCTGCACGGCTGGGGCAAGCAGTAGGGCACCAAGTGCATCCGAAAGGCCTTGCTTGAAGACGGCGCCCAATAGGATGCCGAGAACCGCTACCGCAAGAAGCGCTGCAATCCGAGACGCCGCATTGTTAACGCCCGAAGCCAGTCCGGCGCGCTCCTCGGCCACCGATGCCATCACGACCGTGGTCAGCGGGGCGACACTTATCGCCATCCCCAATCCCAGCACCATCATGGCTGGAAAGAACGAAACCCAATAGCTGCCGTTATCTGCGAGAGCGAACAATCCGAACCCGACTGCGGCGATGAGCGGGCCAATGATCAACGGTAGTCGGCCGCCCACGCGGTCGACCAACCCACCGGACCAACGCGACATCACAACCATAATCACGATGAACGGCAAAAAGGTCGCACCGGTCTCCGTCGCGCTGTAGCCGTAGACTTGAATGAGAACAAACGGAAAGAAGAAGAACATGCCGCCCAGCGCCGCGTAGAGCAGCAAGGTAAATATGTTTGCGCCGGTGAAATCGCTCGACCGGAATAGGCCAAGCGGCAACATCGGTGTTCGAATCCGCGCTTCTAACACAACGAAAACGGCGAGCGCAGCTATCCCGATCACCAGAGGAAGCCAGCTCTCGGTCGACGCTAAGCCGAGCCGCCCAGCCTCGATCAGACCAAGTACAACGCCGCCAAGCCCCAGTGCAGCGAGAACAGTTCCGAACCAATCGGTGCGACCGGCTCGATCATCGCGGCTTTCCGGAACGTGCGTCCGCAGGCTCCACAACACACCTGCCGCGAGTGGCAAGTTGATGAGAAATATCCACCGCCATGACGCATTGTCGATCAGCCTGCCACCCAAGATGGGGCCGAACGCCATGGCGAGTGCCGTAAACGCCGACCACGTCCCAATCGCACGGCCTCGTTCGGTTGCCGGAAACGACGCACTGATGAGCGTAAGACTATCAGGCACGAGCAGGGCCGCACCGGCACCCTGCGCCCCGCGCGCCACGATAAGTTGGATCATATCAGTCGCAATCCCACACCACAGGGATGCCAGAGCGAAGATGAGGACACCCGCGCCAAAGATGTGCCGCCGCCCAAACCGATCGCCCGCCGCGCCACCCGTCAAAATCAGTGCACCTAAGAGCAACGCATAGGCCTCGACGACCCACTGCAACTCAACCAGCGTCGCACCCAAATCGCTTTGCAGCGCAGGGAGCGCAACGTTGACAACCGTCCCATCAATAAACGCCATGCTGGAACCGACAACGGCCGCGGCAAGAACCCAACGGCGTTGGCGCGGTGTACAGGGCGCGTCGACCTCGGCACACTGGATGACCCCATCGCTACATGGCAGAACGACATTTGGTGCGGACACAGGCCGCGCCCCTAGCAAGCGTTGGAGGTTTTGTGCAACATTTTCATTGTCGGCGCCAACTCAGCCGCAACAAGAGAATCGACGGTTGAGAGTAAGAAACGAATAGGAAAAAGCATGAAACCACAAAAGATTGGAGACTACACGGTGCGAAAATTGGTCGAGGTCGTCGAACCGCTTTCGCCAGAATTTGCATTTGTCGAATTCGACCAACCGACGCTCGACACGCACACCTCATGGCTCTCGCCGCACTTTGTCGAGGGGGCGAATGCCGAAATTACCCTTCTATTCAGCTTTCATACCTATGTGGTCCAAGGCAACGGCAAGACACTGCTGATCGACACCTGCGTCGGAAACCACAAGGAACGGGCGGCATTGCCCTCATGGCACATGCAGAACCGGCCCTATCTAGACAACCTACGCGCCATGGGCGTCGCGCCAGAAGAGGTCGATTACGTGATGTGCACGCATCTGCATGCCGACCATGTGGGTTGGAATACGCGTCTTATTGGCGGGCGCTGGGTGCCGACATTCCCGAATGCTCGATACATCTTTTCGAAGACAGACTACGACCATCACAACAGCGTATCGGCCGCCGACGCAAAACGGGCCGATGAAGATCCAAACCCCGGAGAAGGCGATTTCTATGCAAGTTGGGCCGACAGCGTCTCGCCGATTGTCGAAGCCGGCTTAGCCGATATCGTCACCACTGATTTTGGTATCGACGGCGCGATTTCGTTGGTGCCAGCACCTGGCCATACGCCCGGTCACTATTGCGTCCATCTACAATCTCGCGGCGACGAAGCAATCTTTACCGGCGACATGATGCATCACCCGGTTCTCGTCGCCGAACCCCAATGGCGAACCCACTTCTGCCTGGACCCGGTCCAATCAACAAAAACCAGGCGCGCCTTCATCAATCAACATGCTGGCGGCGGCGCCATCGTAATGGCGGCGCATTTCGCAGGCCCAACGGCCGGGCGAATCATCGACAACGGTGGCAAGCCGCAGTTCTCAGCCCTGCCCGGCGCATAGCACCGCTGCGGTCGCGCCAATCCAAGACCGGGATTGGCGCTGGCGCAAGGCTTAGATGGCGATCGTGAACCCACCATCAACCGTGATGATTTGGCCGGTGACGTAGCGCGCCTTTTCTGAGACCAAGAATGTCGCGACATCGGCGATTTCTTCGGCGGTGCCAATACGCTTCAACGGGATGCTCGGTGCCGCGGCTTTCAATCCCTTGGCCCCCATCGAGTGTACCGGATCGAGCGCCTGTGCGGTCCAGATTAAACCCGGCGCAATGCCGTTAACCCGAATGCCCTGCGGCGCCAGCTCGACAGCCATGGCCCGCACCAATCCCGCAATACCTGCTTTGGCGGCCGAATAAGGAATGTGGTCGCCCCACCCAACGACATGGCCCGCGATCGACGATAGGCAAACGACGTTGCCTTTCTTGGCCTTACGCATCTTAGGCGCCGCTGCGCGCACCACCCGCATCATGCCCTTGAGGTCGATCTCGTGGGTGATATCCCACTCTTCGTCCTTGAGGGTGCGCAGCGGCATGTGTTTGGCGATCCCAGCGTTATTGATGATCACATCAAGCGCACCGCGGTATTTTTTCTCAACCGTCGCCACAACGTCTTTAACACAAGCCGTGTCGGCAACATCCATGTAATGGAATTCGGCATCAC